>CAYSPN010000639.1:0-13646 GCA_964432895.1 uncultured Candidatus Kuenenia sp. | reverse complement strand
GCGTTGCTTGATCACAGGAAATCCAACCCAGCCAACTGAAGGACCGTAACTCGCTATGATTTCATGCCAACGAGCGCGGCGGCGAGTTCGTCGATGTTGACCTCGAAGTCCGAGGTGCTCGGCGTGCGTGCCCCGTCGGGCCGCTCGTGCAGGCTTCGGCAGACGAGGCAGCGATACTCGAGCTCCGCAGCCAAGCAGGTCGTGTAGCGGTAGGGGGCGGGGTGGTCGGTCGGCAGCAGTTCCAGCACCTTGGTGCCGGGCCTGCAGAACACGAGGTCGGCGAGGGAGCCAGCATGTGGACTGGCCACCATGGAGGCTGCGGCGAAATCCTCGGCGGGATTCGCGGCTGCTGCGACGTCGTAGGCCTCGAACCCATGCTCCTGCATCACGCGGTCTACGTCGTCGGCATTGCTGATGTTGCGGCGAAGGCCGCGACGGCCGATCCAGAGCCGCCGGTGATTGGTCGCCGGGGACGCGGCCGGTGGCACAGCACGTGGTCGACCGCATCGAGCGTGAACCCGGCGTCCAGAAAGAGATGCATCCGCGGGAGGCTGTCGAGCAGGTAGTGGCCGTAGCTGCGACCGGCGAAGTCGCTGGTGAGCGACAGGCTCGTGCCCGGCAGCGGCGCGCCCGTCGGCAGATGCTCTGGGAGATGCATGCGTTCGACTTCCGTGCCGTACCAAGAATGCTCCGGGAGCAGGAAGCCGTCGTGGCTGAAGATCCAACCATGTTTGCCATAGACAAGCGGCTGCGACAACTCCAGAACGCCGAGATCGGGAATGTGCGGATCGAGATAGCGCAGCATGTCGACACGCAGGCTGCCGACGAACTCGGGGGGCGGAGGCACCTGCTCCCGCGCCGGATAGACGACGTGCAGTCGGGCTCCGCCGCGGTCGGCGTAGTCCCGAGACGTGAGCCAGGGAAATCCAGCGCCGGTGCGATTCATGCGGGTGTTCTCGCGTCGCCTAGCGGTTCGTATCCGAAGGCTGCCATGTCGTCGCGGTAAAGGTCTTCCACGAGCCGGATTGTCGCGGCATCGTAATGTTCGCTCCAGTGTGGCTGCCGATCGCCCGCCTCCTGCGGCGCGGACTGCAGCCGGGGTAGGGCGTGTTCCGCGATGCCGAGCCGGCGGCAGACCTCGTGGAATTCATCGTCCAGCCGCTCGAAGCGGCCAAGAAAAGTGTACGTCACCTCTGGCTGGAGCGGCACACCGAATAGTGACCTTTGGGATGGCCCGGGAATGAACGCGACCTGCGGCAGGAGATGGTAGCGATCGAATGCACTCTGCTCCGCCACCCGACCCTCGGCGGCGATCCGCACGTATTCGGCAAGCGAAAGATCGCGGACAGGCCGATCGTAGTAGGGGCCGACGCCGCGGAGCGAGTGCCTCCACGTCGACACGAGCCGGTCGAACGGATGCCGCACGAAGGTGAAGACAAAGTAAGCCGGGTGCCGGTTCAGCACCTGAGCGAGGCCCTCGCGACGCAGCGTCAGGTCGAGCCCAGGCTCGGGAAGGTGCCCAAGCGCCGAGGCATGCTCGCGCAGATACGCCTCGAGCGACGTCCCGCCACATTTCGGGACGTGAATAAAAATGCATTTGTGGACGTGTGAAATCATGGGAAGCGTCGCCTTCAGGAGTCCGTGTAGGGATTCTGCTAATGAATCGAACTCAGGCCTAGCATGGCAAGAGCGGCGTCGAGCGACGCGGTCGCGGTCTTGCTCAAGCCAATGCAGAACACCTTGGGGGCGTTGTCCGCCGGAAACGTCGCGGCCGGCCGGCGAATCGTCCCGATGCCGGTGGTACCATGGAGGCTCACCTGGCGACGAGCAGCGATGATCATCTCCAACAGCCACAGGTTCATCTTCGTCCATATCCTCAAGACGGCGGGGACCAGCATCTGTGCGGCCCTCGATCCTACCCTGCAGTGGAACGACGTGATCCTTGGCGGCACGGGGTTCGGCGAAAAGGTAAACGCTCCCTACAAAGCCCGCTTCGGGCTGCGGAAGCATTCCAGCGCGAGAGAGATCCGGGCCGTCGTCGGTGAAGATGTGTGGTCGCGGTATTTCACGTTCGCGTTCGTCCGGCACCCTTACACCCGCGTCGTGTCGTTCTACACATGGCTCGGGGAGGCGATCCGTCGCAACGCCGATCGGGGCTCACCGGTCTGGTCGTGGCCGTCGACGCAGGCCTTCGTCGAGTCGCCGAACTTCTCTGACTTCATCCGCAATGAGAAGTTTCTCCAGACGGAGGCCGCACTACCGCAGACTGAATCTGTCTGCGACGAAGAGGGGCGATGCATCGTCGATTACGTGGGGCGGTTTGAGGACCTCTCGTCGGTACGAGCAACGATCTCGGATCGCATCGGCGTCGACCTGCCGCCATTGGAGCGGCACAACCCGTCGGCTGGACAGAAGCCGCTCGCGGACTTCTTCTCCGGTGAGGCCGACTACGACTACGTGCGCAAGCTCCACGAGAAAGATTTTGAGCTGTTCGGCTACGATCCCTCACTTCGTTTCTAGCCTCCATTTCCCTGAGATTCAGTCAGGCACCACCATGCGATTCACGCCGCTGGCCCGCGCCGCTGGACTACAGCCTGGACACGTACGATTTTCCGGACGCATCACCGGGGCTGGCGAGGCCGACTTGGTGCACTCGGTTGACGAGGTGCTCTGGGCCGACGTTCCCGAACCATTTCTCGAGGACGTGACGGCACGCCTCGATGGCTGGCTCCTTTGGCTTCTGCCCCATGCCTTCGAGGCGGGTGAGGATCTCTTCCTCGACGGACCCGTCGACCCCGAACTTCTGCGGAATGCGCATGAACTGATGGAGGTGTGGGCCTGCTGGCGTCCGGGCAAGAAGCCGGTGCGAGTGACGGCCGAGTCGGCAGACGCGACCGAGCCGCGGGGAGCGCGGAAAGGCCTGTTTTTTACAGCGGGGGTCGACTCCTTTTTCTCGCTGCTGCACCACGACGAGATGGCACGCCTGCATCCGGAATGGAACCTCCGGCCGATCGACGACCTGATCTATGTCGAGGGCTACGACATCCCCCTCACAAAACGTGACTCGCTCGATCACAAGCGGGCCGCGCTCCAGACAGTAGCCCAAGAGACGGGTAAAACTCTTGTCACGCTGGCCACCAACTTCCGCGACACGGGCGTGAGCCTGCGAAAAAACGCCTGGGGACAGGTGGTGCACGGCCCCGCACTGGCCGCCAGCGGGCTCCTCCTCGGAAGGCGGTGGCGTGAACTTCTCATCGCGGCCTCGATCGCCTACGACGAGTCTGACCCGTGGGGGTCGACGGCGGTTACCGACCCGCTGCTGTCGACGTCGGCAACGCGTGTCGTCCATGACGGGGCCGGCTTCCACAGGCTGCGCAAGATCGATTTTCTCTCGCCGTTCGACGTGGCTCTCCACCATCTCCATGTCTGCTGGCAGGATTTTTCGGAGCGAAACTGCGGGGTCTGCGAAAAGTGCTTTCGCACGCTGCTGGCACTCGACATGGCCGGGGGCCGGGAGCGTGCCCGCACCTTCCCGGCGGGCACGTTTTCCGTGGACCGTCTCCGCGACCTGTGGAAGGATCACAAGCTTCTCCGGCCGATGTATCGTGAGATGCGGGATCGCGGCCTCACGCTCGGCCGATCCGACGTTGTAACAGTCATTGACGAATGCCTGTCGCGTCCAAGCAGCCACCAAGAGCCGTTACGGTGAGCTCATGAGAATCGGCCTCACGCCTGAGGATCTCGCTGCCAGCCAACGGCTGGCGGATACATGGCCGACTCCGGTGGCGGCAAGGCCAAGGCTCTATGGCATCGGCACGGGCAAGAGCGGCACCAATGCCCTGGCCAGCCTCTTCACGGGAATCCCCACCGCCCATGAGCCGGAGCCAGAGCCGGTCATTCACGCGGTGCTCGACTACGCCGCCGGGCGGAGCGACTGGCGATCCTTGCAGAAACTCGTGCTCGACCGCGACCGGCGGCTGGCCCTGTCGGTCGATGTCTCCAACCTCAACATCTTTCTCGTCGACCTGCTGCTGCACGTGAGCCCCGACTCGCGGTTCGTCCTCACGATTCGCGACTGCTATTCGTGGCTCGACTCCTTGCTCAATCACTACCTGCGGATCCCACCGACGGCCGCCTGGAGGGCGTTTGCGGACTGGCGCTTTCAGAGTGGGCAGTTTTCCTACCCGACAGGGGAACAGATTCTCGAAGAGAAGGGGCTCTACACGCTGGGCGGTTATCTTTCCTACTGGACCGCCCATGTGTCGAAGGCGCTTGCGGCGGTGCCTGCTGACCGTTTGTTGATCGTCCGCACTGACCAGATTGCAGACCGTGCCCTCGAGATTGCAGCCTTCGGAGGGTTTGGCCCTGCGCAGATCGCAGCAGACGGCATCCACGAGTATCGCAATCCCCACAAACAACGCATCGTGCAGGAGATCCCGGTCGCGCACCTGCAGGAGCAGGTGAACACGCATTGCGGGTCTCTGATGCAGCGATTTTTTCCCGAGATCGGCTCGCCCGCAGATGCCGGGCTGCATTGAGACGCCGCACCCCAGCCCATCACGGCAGCAGCGGGAGGGTATTCTGTACCATCCCTGACGATCCGCCACTCCAGTGACTCCAGACTCGCCTGCGACGACATGAAGACGCAATGAATTCCGTGCAAGCCGATGCGACACGCATCCTGACAAGCACCGTGGCCAGGCTGCTGCCACGGGGCACTCGCTGCGGCCTGGTGATATACCCCGACCATTGGAACACCGGGGATTCGGCGATCTGGTGGGGCACCCGCGTGCTTCTCGATCGTCTCGGCGTCGGCGTCGACTATGCCTGTGATCCCTGGAGCTACGATCCCCGTCGGCTGCGGACGGCTTTGCCCGAGGGACCGATCCTGCTGCTCGGGGGCGGAAACTTTGGCGATGTCTACGGCCGGGAGCAGGGGCTACGGCTACGAGTCTTGGAAGACTTCCCCGATCGTAAGATCGTTCAATTGCCGCAGAGCATCTGGTTTCGCTCGCCGGCGGCCCTCGACCAGATGGCCGAACTCTTGGCCCGCCGCCGCGATTTCATGCTTCTGGTCCGCGATGCGGCCAGCCTCGCGTTGGCCCAAGAACATTTCCCATCGACAGCGACGTCGCTTTGTCCCGACGCCGCACTGGCCCTGGAACTACCGGCCGTCGATCGGTCGGCCGACGTGCCGGTGATGGCGTTGTGGCGGAACGACGCAGAAACGTCAGCCGTCCTTCCGCCACTCCCCGAGGGTTGGATCTCGCGTGACTGGACGCTGCAGGGCGGCATCCTGCCGGCCGACGAGGCTCGCCAGCTCACGACCGCCGCCAGATCCTTCAAGGAGTGGGTCGGTAATCCACCGGCCCTTGGCGAGCCATGCCCGCTCAGACGGCGGTTGGCCTGGCGGCACATGCCATGGCTCTGGGACCAGCTTGCCGAGGACCGCACGCTGCGTGGCTGCCGCATCCTCGCCCGCGGCCGCGTCGTGATCACGAACCGGCTGCACGCGCACCTGCTCTGCACGATGATGCGACTGCCGCACGTGGTTTGCGACACCTCCAACGGCAAGGTCTTCGCCTACCGCGACACATGGATGCGTGAGCCGGACAGCCACGATACGCCTGCCGTACCGTTCGCGAACACGCCCACGGCGGCGGTGGCCATGGCTGCCGAATTGCTCGCTGGACTAACGACGCAATGATGCAGCCGAATGGCTGCTTCTTGACCACGTTTCTGTCGTCTAGGACGATATCTTGTTGCCCCCAATCCCGCGGCCACATCCATGAAGACAAAGCGGGCGCTGATCTGCTCCCACTACATGCCGCAGCCAGACCTCGACAGCTACTCGAGGCGGCTGTTTCATTTCGTCGGCTTCCTGCGGGATGCCGGCTGGGAGGTGGCGTGTGTCGCCCGCAGCCACAAGGGGGTGGAAGAGTTCAGACACCTGCTGACTGATCAGGGCGTGACCGTGGCGTTCGGCTTGGACGAGCACGAGGAAAACGTTCGGCGAGCGGCAACATCGGCGCAGTGCGACATCGCGATCCTGGGCTTCTGGAACTTCGCCGAGCCGCTGATCCCGATCCTGCAGGCCGTGTCGCCCACCACGCGAATCATCGTGGACTCGGGCGACCTGCACTTCCTGCGGAATGCGCGGCAAATCCTGCGGGATGCCCCCGCGAGTCTCGACCTGCTCGGCGAAGACTACGCCACCGAGACCGCCCGGGAAATCAGCGTCTATGCTGCGGCCAACGCCGTGCTCGCGGTTTCGCCCAAGGAAAAGGATCTGATCGGCGACCTGATCGCCGCGTCGCACCGCGTGCACGTCGTGCCCGACTGCGAGGAACTCGCGGCATCGCCGATGCCGTTCGCCGAACGGCGGGGGATGTTCTTCGTTGGCAACTTCGAGCATCCGCCGAATGAGGAGGCGGTTCGCTTCCTCTGCGAACAGGTGCTGCCCCACCTCGATCCCGATCTGCTTGCGGCCCATCCGGTGACGATCGTCGGCAGCAACATGACCGACGAGGTCCGCGGGATCGCGGCCGACTGGCCAGCGGTGCGGATGCTCGGCTGGGTGCCGTCGGTGGTGCCCTTTCTCGAGCAGGCACGCGTGTCGCTGCTGCCGCTGCTGCACGGTGCCGGCACAAAACGAAAACTCATCCAGTCGCTTTCCATCGGCACGTCGACCGTCTCGACGTCGATCGGAACCGAGGGGCTGGATGTGCGCCACGGGGAGGACGTTTTCGTCGCGGACGATGGCTTCCGGTTTGCCGTCGGCATCACGAGGCTGCTCACCGACGGGTCGCTTTGGAGCCGGCTGTCGAGGAACGGCCGCGAGCGGGTGCGGATCGAGCACTCGGCGAGCGTGGCGCGGGAGCGGCTGTTCGCCGCGATCGAAGCAGCCCGACGGCCCCGGTGGCAGGGGGCCGCGGCACGGGATTCCGGTGTGTCCGTGGCGACCGCCGATCCCACGATTCCGTTTGGTGGGCTCACAGACGCTTGCAGCGTGCGCCGCTCGGGCGGCCTCGCGCATCGGGAGATCAGCGTGATCATTCCGACCCGCAACCGTGCCGCGCTGCTCGACGAGTCGCTGGCTAGCCTGGCCATGCAGACCGCCTTCGGCCGATTCGAAACGATTGTCGTCAGCGACGGATCGACCGACGACACGCTGGCGGTCTGCGACCGCTGGGCTGCGCGGATGCCGCTGACAGTCGTGGAGTCGCCGGCCGCCGGCATCTCGGTCGCCAAGAATATTGGCGTCGACGTCGCCACGGCGCCGCTGCTGCTCTTCTTTGATGACGACGACGTCGCCGATCCCGATCTCGTTTCGAGGCATCTGGAAGTCCACCGCCTCCATCCGCTCGAACACGTGGCCGTGCTCGGATATACCGACTGGTCGCCGCGGCTGGAGGTGACCGAGGTGATGCGGTTCGTCACGGAGATCGGCTGTTATCTCTTCGGCTATCCTCACCTCCGGCACGGCCAGACCTGCGACTTCCAGTTTTTCTGGGGTGGCCGGTCGTCGTGCAAGCGGTCGCTGCTCGTGCGAGCCGGGGGATTCCGGCCAGAGTTTACGTTTGGCTCCGAGGATATCGAGGCAGCCTTCAGGATCTCCCGCATGCTCGGCCACGAGCGGCAGCCGCGGACTGCTGGAAATCCTGCCGAGTCTTCCGCCGCTGCTCCCGCCGTCGAACGGGTCGAAATGGTCGTGGTCTACGACAGCCTGGCGAGGCAGCACGTCATCCGGCCGCTTACGTATGACGAATTCTGCCAGCGTTGCGAGCGACAGGGCCGCTCGCAGTTGCAGTTTGCCTCCTTCTACGACGACCCACGCGCGGCCGAGTGGTGTGGCACGGTCGATGCCCGCCGGCGCTGGGAAGAGGTCCGCGATCGGCTGCCAGCGCAGGTCGCCCGTGTGCGGGATCTGGAAACAGCCCTGCGGCAGGGGGCCGGAGACCGCGACACGCTGATCGCGGAACTGCATCAGCTCTACTACCAGACGTTCGACGCCTTCAAGCTCAAGGGGATCGTCGAGGCGGCAGGCATTCAGGAGACCGCGACATGATCGATCCAGCCCCTTCCGCGGCTCCCAGCCTGCCGCAGGGCCCCGCATGTTGCCCCAACCCCGTGTTCGTGTTCGGCGTGCCACGGTCGGGCACGACCGCGATGGCCCACGCGCTCGGCATGCACAGCGGCTTCTACGTCGGCGACGAGACCTTCTTCCTCTGGGAGCTCTACCAGCAGCAGCGGGTCGAGAAGGTGTTCGAGCAGTGGGCGACCCGGCCGAGCAGTTCCTGGCTGCGTCGCGAGGGGGTTTCTTCGGCCGAATTCCTGGCCGCGACCGGCCTCGGTTTCAACGCTCTGTTCACCCGGTCGGCCGGCAGCAGACGCTGGGTGGACCACACGCCCCACTACTGCCTGATGGCCGACACGCTCTCCGGCATGTTTCCTGGCGCACGGTTCATCCACGTGCTCCGCGACGGCCGTCAGGTGGTCAACTCGATGATTCACATCGTGGCCACCGTGCCCGTGGAGGAACGCGAGGAGATGGTAAGCCGCGGGTTTCTTCCCGCTTGGAGCCACGACTTCCGCGAGGCCTGCACCACATGGCAGACGTATGCCCATGTGGCCATGGATTTCTGCGGCAGGCATCCCACGCGGGCGCTCACGGTGATCCACAGCGAGCTGGAGCGCGACCCCGAGAACACGCTGGCAGCTGTTCTCCGGTTTCTCGACGCTCCCCTCGAAGACGGTCCAGCAGCGTTTCTGCGGCGTGACCGGATCAACTCGAGCTTCACGCCGCAGGGTGGCGTGCCTGCCTCTGAATATCGACGCCCCGACCCATGGACGACCTGGTCCGCCGCCCAACGGGCCGATTTTGTTGACATCGCCGGCCCCGATCTGGTGCGTTACGGGCTCGCATCGCCAGAAGACCTCGTTTTGCCTGCGGCCGGCAAAACCTCAAGCATGTGACACGCTTGCACAAGCGTTTGGTGGGAGGCGTTTCACACGAGCTGCAGCCGAGGGTAGAACGTGAACCGGATCGCCTCGCCGTCGACCTCATGGTGAACTTCAAGTCGATAGGTCCCCTTCTGCAGCCTCCTGACGTCGGCATAGCCGGCGAACCCGCTGAAGGCCGTGCTGGATGCCGGTATCGAGGGAAAGGCAGCCATCACGTCACCGCGTTTGCTCCTGCCCGGCAGGGTTGCTTCGTAGCGTTCGAGGGTCTCCTCGTTTTCCATGATCAACACGGTCGGTGTGGCTGGTCCCAGGTGTACGCCCTCGGTGAACGACCAGCCTCCCAGGTAGAGCGGTGTTCCCCGGTCAATCTCGACGTGAGCCGGTTCCGTCTGGTCATTGACGTGCTCCAGATTACCGTGCCCGCCTTGTTGCAGAATGGTCGGCGACGAGGGGTGCGAATCGACCTTCGAAAATACGATCGTGTCCGCGTGTCCGGTGCCCAGCATTTCTTGCTGTAAGCCGACGAGGTGACTCCATGACAGCTCCTGACCCTTCAGGAGTGCCGCGACATCGCTGATCCAGTTGGCAAGAACAGCCCCAGACATCTCCTCGCGGCTCGTGGCGTACTCCACGAGCGTCTGCCAGCTTGATGTTCCCCGAAGTGCCCTGCGGGTCGCTTCCAGGTAGGCTCGCCCGAACTTCTGGTCGGGCTCCAGGTGGGCGCCTTCGGCCCAGTCGTTCCAGGCGTTGATGAAGAGCAATCGTTCTCCGGCTGGAAGATCCCGCCTGGTGGCATCAACGACCCCGCGGAGCCAGACTTCGTAGGCCTCCGGAGTAGCGTTCACGAAGATGTGGGAAGCCGAGCCTCTGCGGGCGGTGTTGTCCCAGGAGGTCATGACACCGCGGAACCGCCGGTATCTCGCCTGCGGAGCGTTGATCTCATCGGCCACCGTCCACTCATAGTCGTAAATGCGCCCCGTGAACTGCGGGTTCAGGTCCTTCACCGTATCCCCCGCCCGGCGAGTCTGCAGGCGATGCGGAGGGAACTGTACCGCGGAGTCGAAGCCGAAGGCATACGGATTGCTGGTGCCGGCTGTTTCTACGGCGCAGAGGTGGATCGCCTCGAATCCGGCCTCCTTGCAGGCCTGACGCCACACGGCACTGGTGTGAACGGGATCTGGCAGAAGATCGACGCGGTAGACCAATAGCAGGGGTGCTTCCCTGATTCTGATGTAGCGAGGGTCTTTCAGGATCGGCAGCACGTCTTCGATGAAGGCCAGATCGCTCGTCTCGTCGTACGTCTGCTCGATCAGTACCTCCTGGTCGAGGCCATCCCAGCGACCCGTCCAATTCTCATTCGCCCAGCAAATGCAGAACGGGAAGTCTGGGGTGCCGGCCTCGAGCATCATCTCAAGCGGCCTTTCGAGGACGCGGCGGCCGTTGAACCAGGAGTAGGAGTAGCAGAACCCGTGGATGCCATGCTCTCGCGCGAGTCGTGCCTGACGTTCGCGGACGTCGTCGTAGCGGAGATCGTAAAACCCAAGCTCTCCGGGCAGTTGCGGCTGATAGTGGCCGGCAAACTGGGGCGTGGCACGGGTCACATGGGTCCACTCGGTGACGCCCTTGCCCCACCAGGCGTCGTTTTCCGGAATCGGGTGGTAGTGGGGAAGGTAGAAGGCGATTGCCTTCACTTCGGCATCTGTTTTTGGGGGGGGCGGCTCCTGCTGGTGCTGGACAAACGCAGGCGACTCCCCTCGTTCCGCTTGCTGGATCCCCTGAGGGAGAGAATCGCCCACCGCGGCAGTGTCGTCGAGGAGTTTGCCGGCGGTCTGATTGAGGCCATCGATGGCATGGAGTTCCCGGCCGGATTCCGCGGCGACCACTCGGATCTGCAGCTTCGCGGTCTGCTCCATCCCTTTGAGTTCCGGAGGGAGCGTCATGGCCTTGACCAGGGAATCAGGAATGTGTTGGGCCGAGGACGGTCCGCATAGCTGCTGCCGAGGACTTGCCCGTCGAGGTAGGCATCGACCTTCAGGTGCGTGTCGCACGCGACGCAGTCCAAGAGCCAGCCTCGGATGCCCGCGGGACCGATGTGCTCGACCCAGCCATGGAGACCTTCTCCCGTTTCCGGTGTGATCGAGGGATACACCCGGCTAGCGGAGCGACGGAAGAGGTTGCGAAAGGCGTTTGTGCGCACGGGATTTCAGGGCGTGGCGAGAGCCGCATCAAGGCCTGGTGAATACGTCTGATGCATGCGGCTGATGATTGGAAGACGATCAGCGAATTCTACTTCGCGTCCGGCGAACAGTAAAAGTGCCGGCAGCCAACGCTCCATCGCGGTGGCGAAAGTCGCTCCCGTCCCTATTTCTCCTCCTCGAATTGAATTCTGTGCCCTAGACTGAAGAGGTGTCCCCTTGGCCCCCCATCCCTATCTCCCGTATGGCACTCGCACACCGCCTTGACGACGTACAGATCGAGCGGCTCCAGTCGCTGCGAACAGATTTTTTCCGACTGTCTACGTTGCGCGAGTTACACGTCTTCAGTCGGTCATTGGCTGCGGAATCCCCAGTCGATCTGGCCTTCGCGTTTCTGCTCGGTTCGTGGACACGGCAACAGGAAGTTGAGCCTGACTCGCCTTTCCTACCCCATCTCGCACTCGCCGAAGACCTCTCCGCAGGCATGCTTGACGAGCGACCGATCATTTTCATGGGTACGAACTATTGGGCGGCAAAGCCATACTTGAGCCTGGAGTATCACATCGAGAAGGTCACCTCGTATGCCAACCACCTGAAACGTATGCGCGAGGTCTTTCGGAAAAACAAGGTTGTGTTGTCGATCATCCCCGAAAAGGACTATGTCATCGACAAGCACTTCCTCAAGACGGGTCGTTTTCAATTGGTGGATGAGGCCATGTCACATCTCGCAAGACTCTGCGCGGACATGGAGATACCCATGCTGTTCAATGAGTACCTTGCGCCACTCCGTGCATACGAAACGGAGGCGGATTTTTCCTATTTCGATACGCATCTACCGGGGAAGCACTACATCCAGATCTTTTCGCGACTTCTTAGCCAATGTGGCCATAGCTGGCAGGACATCGTCGGAGTTTTCACGATGCTCGACAATCCAGGGTACGGAGATCTTCACGCGAGGTTCGGTGACGTAGCGACGCGTCCTCCGCTGCCCAGGTTGCCAGCACTCAAAGCAGAACGGCTCGCTGTCGTTGCCGGCACACCATCATTTGGCGAGCCGCTGGGGGCGACATGGCAATCGATTTCTAATGAAGCACCGTTACTGCCGGGAAAGGTGCTTGTTCTCGGCGATTCCCACTCCTCGATACTGGCCCAGAAGCGGCTGACCTATTTGTGTGCGGCAACCTTCGAGAAGTGTGTCTTTTACTGGAACCCCGTGGGGGTGCGAGAAGCGCCGGACCCGACCGATGCCGACTTTGTGATTCTGGAAACATCGCTGCGATTCGTCTTGTAGGACTGTTGTTTCGAAAGGGAACGATGAAGCTCTTCGTACACGTCGGTTACGCCAAATGCGCCTCGACATCCCTCCAAGAAGCCCTCAGAGACGGCACTGGAATTCTTTATCCGCGTGCAGGAAGGCTTTCTCCGCAGGCGGAACATCTCTCGCTCCCGCTGCATCTCAAAGGGATTGACGATTACACGCGTCAGTGGGTTTCGGACGAATGGGTACAGATGCAGCATGCGGCTCTCATGCAAGAGATTTCAGAGTCTGACAAGCCTGTCATCGTGAGCTCTGAACGGTTGGCATCTCTTCAGCCCGATCAAATCACGCGGATGGCGCAGTTGTTCGAGCCTTACGACACGCGGGTCGTTGTGCTGTGCCGGGATCGGGAGAAATATCTCGATTCAACGTGGAGGCATGCTGTCTACAACCACGACTACGCTGTGGACTACGCCTCATTTCAGAAGCTCTCGGCTGATTTCCAGTTTGGCGAGATCATACCGTTGTTCGAGAAGCATTTCCCGGTTTCGATGTTCAACATCGAGGAGGTTGGCGCTGATCGACAGATCATGGAACTGACAGGGGCGACCTTTTCCATGGGCAGAGTGAACGCGGGTGTTCCTTTCGAATTGGCAGAGATCCTGCAACGGCAACACGTGGCGCTCGGAAGCAAGACGTTCAAGGCGATCTTCACAACTGACGTGAAGGCCACAATGTTGGCCGGTTGGCAGTCGCAAACGCGGCCAGAAATAGACTCATTCACGGATCCCCTGTTCTAGCCGGTTGTCGCCTCAAGAAGGCGACAATGGTTTTCGCCAAGTTCCTCCAACGCCCCCCGTATCAGACCGGCTCGAAGCCGCCGCCGCTCGGCTTGGTGAGCACTTCGGGGTGTTCATGCAGAAGCCAGTTGTAGTAGGAGTGTCCATCCGTCGCGAACGGGTTGTCGAATGCGGCGTAGAGGTCGTCGCGACTTCTGAGCAGCACGCGGGCCGCCTTCGGGATCTTCTCGCCATTGTCGAACCGCCCGTAGTGCCAGTAGCCGGAGGGAATGCCCTCGACATGAGCATTCCTGATGGCCCGCTTGTACCAGTTCCAGACTTCCATGACCTCGACATTGTCGCCCGCGTACTTCTCCGTCATGAGATCTCCAACGGAGTTGATCTTGGTGTAGTGATAAAACTTGAGCGGCGAGCCGTTGACGAGAATGT
>CAYSPN010000638.1:0-1550 GCA_964432895.1 uncultured Candidatus Kuenenia sp. | reverse complement strand
TGATCACGGCCGGCACCCTCCGCGTGCTCCACCGCGACACCGGCCGGATCGAGCACGCGGTGCGGCCGCTGGCTCTCTCGGCGGAGGATGTCGGGATGGGGGGCTACCCCCACTTCATGCTCAAGGAGATCCACGAGCAGCCTGAGACGATCCGCGCCGCCATGCGGGGTAGGCTCTCGCGGGACGATGCCACGGCCGTGTTCGGCGGACTCAACCTGACGCCGCGGCAACTGCAGCGGATCAATCGCATCGTGCTGACAGGCTGCGGCACGAGTTGGCACTCGGCGCTGATCGGCGAATATCTGATCGAGGAGTTTGCGCGGCTGCCGGTCGAGGTGGAGTATGCGAGCGAGCTTCGCTACCGCAATCCGCCGCTCGATGAGGGCACGCTGCTCTTTGCGATCACGCAGTCGGGCGAGACGGCCGACACCCTCGCCGCCCTCCGTGAAATCAAACGAAAAGGCCATCCCACGCTGGCCATCTGCAACGTCGTGGGCAGCACGATCGCCACCGAGGCTGACGGTGGCATCTACCTGCACGCCGGCCCCGAAATCGGTGTGGCGAGCACGAAGGCCTTCACGAGCCAGTGCGTGGTGCTGTCGCTGCTGGCTCTCTACTTTGGGCGGTTGCGGCACATGAGCTACGAGCGGGGGCTCGCGTTCATCGACGCCTTGGAACGGCTGCCCGATCTCGTAGCCGAGGCGCTGCGTGCCGACGAGGCGATCAAGCGGATCGCGGAGCGCTATCAGGATGCGAACACGTTTCTTTATCTCGGCCGGCAATACAACTTCCCGGTCGCGCTCGAAGGCGCGCTCAAGCTCAAGGAGATCTCCTATATCCACGCGGAGGGCTATCCCGCTGCGGAGATGAAGCACGGCCCGATCGCACTGGTCGACCGCTCGACCCCGAGCGTGTTCCTGATTCCCCAGGGCGCCGTCTACGACAAGGTGCTGCTCAACGTGGAGGAGATCAAGGCCCGGAAGGGTCCAGTGATCGCGATTGCGAGCCCGGGTGACGAACGGGTGCGGGAACTGGCGGACGACGTCATCGAGATGCCGGCTGTGCCGGAGTTTCTCCAGCCGATCGTGGCGGCGGTGCCGCTGCAGTTGCTGGCCTACCACATCGCCGTGCTGCGGGGCTGCGACGTGGACAAGCCCCGGAATCTGGCCAAAAGCGTGACCGTGGAATAGCCCGGCGAGGGGCCCTGCTACTTGCGTCCTGGACGGGCATTGGTAGCATCAAAGGCCTGCCGCAAAAGCGGCCGCACTCGCCCGAGTGGCGGAATTGGCAGACGCGCAAGATTCAGGTTCTTGTCCAGGTAACTGGGTGGAGGTTCAAGTCCTCTCTCGGGCATTTCTTTGGCCGCTTTTTCTTGCGGCCTTTGGCGGGTTCTTGCCGGGACCATCGCCGGTTTCCGTTCGAGGCGAAGCGTCGCCCCCGTTGCTCCCGTTTCCGGCTTCGGTAGGATTGTCCCCGAGGCTGTAGCTCAGTCGGTAGAGCATCGGACTTTTAATCCGTTGGTCCTGGGTTCGAGTCCCAGCAGCCTCACT
>CAYSPN010000637.1:0-3119 GCA_964432895.1 uncultured Candidatus Kuenenia sp. | reverse complement strand
TCGATCTGTCGCGCAAGACGATCGCCGTCATCCGCCAGAACATGGTCATCGGCGGGTTGTTCATCCTCGCCTTCTTGGCGCTCGCCGCGGCGGGCTATGTCTCCCCCGTGCTGGCGGCCCTGCTCCACGTCGTCAGCGGGCTGGCCGTCGTCTTCAATTCCGCGCGGCTCGTGCGGTGCGGTGAGGATCTCGAGCTGGCCGAGGCAGGCAGCGCGAGCCGGTAGCGGCCCGCGATTCCCGCCCCGCTACCCCACGTCGCGAGTCTGAAAGAGCATCACGGCGACGCTCATCGCCGCGCCCACGAGACAGGCCGCGTAGAGCGTCACGGTAGCGAGATAGCCAAGCGTCATGGTGCTCCCCTGCGTGAGCGCGTCGGCCGGCCAGAAAAACTGGAGGTTGGGCACGACTGCCGCCAGCGGCTCAAGCCACGTTCGGCCGCCGACGACCGCCGAAAGGAAATATTCACCCACGAGGCCGACGAGAAACATCCCCACGCATAC
This sequence comes from uncultured Candidatus Kuenenia sp., assembly GCA_964432895.1. GTDB lineage: Bacteria > Planctomycetota > Planctomycetia > Pirellulales > UBA1268 > CAMCQY01. The sequence continues at coordinate 2,619 of CAYSPN010000637.1, read as the reverse complement.
CAGCAGCGTCGGGATCTGCCCTAGCCGCGTCGAGGCGGCGATGGCGATCGCCGTGATGACGAAGATCGCCTCGAAAACGAGCACCAGGCCGATCGCCAGCTGCGGATCGAAATCGGTGCCCAGGCCCTGCAGCCGCCACGTGCGGCTGATGCACGACACGAGCCCCCAGGCCACGGTTGCCAAAACGGCGCCAACCATGGAAAACGTGGCCGGAAACGACCAGCGATAGAGATAGTTGGCCAAGCCTGCGATGAGGAATGTCAGTCCGATCGCCAGCAGGCCGAACGTGACGACCGGAGGATCGAAGATGTCTTCCGCCCGCACGCTCGACTGCACACGGTGGCGAACCGTGAGCAGGAAGACTATGGCGAGCAGCCAGTAGGCGGTGGCGATTGCCGCGGCCACACCCAGAAATTTCCCCACGACCACCTGCGGCCGCGGCACCGGCTTGCTGACCACCGTCAGCACCGTCTTGTTCTCGATCTCCCTGGACAGCACGCTCGTGGCGGTGAAGGCCGCCATCAGGAGGCCGGAGAGAAAGAGTGTGCTGAGCCCGAGATCGATGAGCAGCTTGTTGTCGTCCTCGAGCGTGTAGCCGGCGATGTTGACGTTCAGGACGAGTGCCAGCAGGGCCGCGCAGATCAACACCGCCTGGACCGGCTGCCGGATGGACTCGAGAAACGCGTTGCGGGCGATCGTAAAGAGGGGCATGGCTTTCCTGCAGGGAGCAGCAACTGAAAGCCCTGTTTTACGCGATTCGACACGTCGAGGGCGAGCCGCTGCTTGGTTTGTAAGAATTGCGTGAGCGGTGGTGGGCCGTCTGTCACGAGCTTAAACTCGGTTCGACAGTGGTCGAGACGCTTCAGACGCGACGCTGACAACAGATACTCTTCCCAGGACGTTGCCATGCCTCCGGGCGTGACTGAAAAAAGCAGGACGGCGGCCATCAATGATGCGATGGTGTTCCGCCGTGCCGTGACGGCCGCCAGTGCGGGGTTCTTGATTCAACTCGCCCTGCTGGTGGCAACGGGCCTGACGGCCCTGTGGGGGGACAGCCAGGCACTGTATGCCGCGGCGTGGCACATGCTTGGCGGGCTGCCGATCTGGATCATCCTCGTGCTGATTTATCAGCAGCACGAGAGCGAGCGGGTGCAGCGACTGGCTGCCGAGAAGCTTGCCGATGGCGGTCGGGATACTGCCGCCATCTTCGGCAACTTGAGCGATGATCTCGACGCTGCCCGCGGCCGGCTGGAACGGCTCTATCGTTACGGGCTGCCGATCGTCAGCGGCATCGTCGCGGTCTATCTCCTCGCCGCCGGCGGCACGCTGCTTGCTTTCCGACTGAGGGGCTTTGCTGGCGCCGGGGCGGCGAACGGGTTGGCGGCAGGCTGCGAGCCGGTGGGGCTCATGTTCGTGACGGCGGCGATCGCCTTCGCGGCATTCGTCAGTGCCCGCTGGATCAGCGGCTACGCCCGACAGCGGGCCTGGCAGCTGCTTCGCGGTGGTGCAAGCTACCTGATGAGTTGTTTCGTGATCGCGCTGGTGCTGTTTGTCGGTGCGGCAGTCGTGGCGGTCGCCGACGACGCCCAGGTATTCGGCTGGCTGGCGGTCGTCATTCCCGGCGTGATGATCCTGGTCGGTATCGAGATCCTGTTGACGTCCCTGCTGGAATCATACCGCCCCAGGGTGCCGGGCGAGATTCCGCGTCCGGCGTTCGACAGCCGCATGCTTGGTCTGCTGACGGCGCCGGAATCGCTTGGTCGCGTCGTGGCAGAGACGATCAGTTACCAGTTCGGCGTCGAGGTATCTCGCAGCTGGCTCTATCAGCTGCTCGGCAGCGCTGTCACGCCACTGTCGATCCTCGGGGTCGGCGTCCTCGTCGGCCTGAGTTGCCTCACGATCGTCGGCCCAGATGAGCGCGGGATGACTCTCCGCTTCGGCGCGATGGTGGGCGAGCCGCTGCCACCTGGGCTGCATTTCAAGCTGCCCTGGCCGATCGAGACGACGGAGATGCACCCGTTGGGCCAGGTGCAGCAGATCCTGGTCTCGAGTGACCTGACAGGCCGTTCGAGGAACGCGGAGGCGATCCTCTGGACGACCGACGGCGACCAGGACTCCGCACTTGGCCAAGAGGACTTTTTGACGCCGCCGGGCCGCTCGACCGACGGGCTCGACACGGCGGGAGTGTCGCTCGTCTCGGCGGACGTGATCGTGCAATACACCGTCGGCGACATCCGGCAGTTCGTGCTCGGCTCGGTGGACCACCGCAAGACGCTCGGGCTCGTGGCCCAACGGGAGGTGTCACAGTATTGTGCCGCCCACGATATAGACGACCTGCTCGGTCACGGCCGCAGTACGGCCGGGGCCGAGCTGCAGCGGTCGCTCCAGGAACGGCTCGACGCGATCAATCTGGGCATCCACGTCGTCGACGTCGCGGTCACCGCACTGCATCCGCCGATCGGGAAGGTCTCCCGCGCGTTCCACTACCAGATCGGAGCCATCCAGTCGAAGGAGACCGCGATCCAGTTGGCCCGCAAGGATGCCGTCCAGAAACTTGCCAAAGTGGCCGGATCGGTGGACTTGAGCCTGAAGATCGACGCTGCGATCCAGCGGCTTGAC
>CAYSPN010000636.1:0-3483 GCA_964432895.1 uncultured Candidatus Kuenenia sp. | reverse complement strand
GAGCGTGCGGCCGAGATCGCGGGCGTTTTCCAGGGCGTTGTCGAGGATGCTTCGCCGCTGCCCGAGGAGGGCCTTCTGCTGCTCGAGCGGCGTCGTCTCCTTGGCAAACAGCCGGTGGAACGCCTCGACGGGATTCCGCGGACCGCCCACCGGCTTGCCTCGCGAATCCCATGAAAGCGAGAGCCCGGGGCCATGCCCGGAGCCGCCCGCCGCCTCGCCACAGTCGAGGGCCAGCGACTCGAAGCGTGTGTCGGTTCCCAGCGATCGGGCCGCCACCTGGTCGACCGAAACGCTGTTGAAGAAGCTCTGCCCTGGCGCGCCGTACTCGTTGGCGCCCGTCAGCCAGAACGTGCTGCCGTAGTGACCATTGCCCGTAAGCCGATTCCAGAGTCCTTGAACGATGCTGAAGTCGGCCCTGTGCTTGGCGAGCGGCTCGAGCATCGCCGGCAGCCCATAGCCAGCCCCTGGCTCGCCGATCTTCGGATACCACTCGTCTTCCGTCACGCCCCAACCGAACCCGAGGAACACGAGCCGCTTGGGCGGCGTCGCCCCGGCGGCGGCCGCCGCGCACCGGCGGAATCCGAGCGACTCGAACGCAGGCAGCGCGATGACCGCCGTGCCGGTGGTGAGCACGTGACGGCGGGAGATACAGGTGGTGAGCGGCTTCATGGCGTCGATACTCCGGGGATGGTCACTTCGTGTGGAACGCCTCGCTCTGCACGAGCGAATGGATGAACGACCGTACCGCCAGGTCGTGGCTGCTGGCATCCTTCACCATCGCATCGACCAGCGTCTCGTCACCGAAACCACAGGGTCGGCCGAGGGCGTATTCGATGAGGGCCGTGGCAAATCCCCGGGCGAACTGCTCGGGCCGTGCAGCGACGATGTCGCGGAGTTCAAAGAAGTCTTTGAAGGCCGGCCCGCCGTGCAACGCCCCGGCTGGATCAATCGTCCAGGTCTTTTTCGTCTTCGGATCGGGCTTTCCCTGGGCGTTGACCGCCATGGAGCTGTCGGTCGTCCGCCAAGCGCCCACGGCGTCGAAGTTTTCCATCCCAAACCCAATCGGGTCGATCTTGCGATGGCAGCTCGCGCACTGAGGCGCCTCCTGGTGCAGCACAACCCGCTCTCTCGCCGTGAGCGACTTGCCAGCGAGCCTCGCCAACTGCGGCACATTCGGCGGCGCCGGCGGCGGCGGGTCATTGAGGAGTTTTCGCAGCACCCATGCGCCGCGTTCAACGGGGCTCGAATGCTCGCCATTGCTTCCCATCGCATGGACCGCTGCCATGCCGAGCAGGCCGCCGCGTGGCGAATCCCCCGGCACGGCGACCTTGCGAAACTGGTCGCCATGCACGTCATCGAGGCCGTAATAATCCGCGAGGAGGCCGTTGACGACGACGTAGTCGGCCTTGAGGAGGTCGGCGAGCCGACCATTGTTGGAGAGCAACCACGCGAACGTCTCGTAGACCTCGCGGCGGGCAGCCTCCTTCGTACTATCGTCGAACTTCGGATAGAGCGCCGGGTCGAACTGAAAGAAGTCGAGCCGGTACATCGCCAGCCATTGCGACACGAACGGCTCCACGAACCCGGCCGACCGAGGGTCGTCGAGCAGGCGGTTTGTCTGGGCCTCGAGCACGGCCGGCTTCAGAAGCTCGCCGCTCTTGGCCAGCCCGCGGAGCGTGGCGTCGGGCGGTGCGCCCCAGAGGAAGTATGACAGTCGAGTGGCGACCTCGAGTCCGTCGAGATCGCGGCGGCCGGCGTCGGGCCCCGGCTCCGCCCTATAGAGGAAACGCGGCGAAGAGAGCACCGACACGAGCGACTCCGTGAGCGCCTCCTGATGCTTCGCGCCCAGACCACGGCGGGCCGCATAGATCGCCGCCAGCCGCTCCACCTCTCCCTCGGCAGGCTTCACCCCACGGTAGGCCTCGCCGATGAATTGTTCGACGGCCCGCTTCGCCTTCTCCGGCGGAATCGAATCGGCATTCGTGGTGTCGAGAAGCGGCTCGAGTGCATTGATAGCCGAGCGCACGTCGCTGGCTGGCGTCGCACGCTCGATCTCGATCCAATCGACCCAGATTGCAAGCTCGGGACCGATACCGTTGGACTTCACACCCGCGTCGAACAGATTTCGGACGGCCGCACTGCTACCCGTGCCGATCTCACGAAACGCGAACCGCCGTTTGGCGGGATCAGAGTCGGCATCCTTGAGCGTATACGGGATCTCGATCACCTGCGGAGCATCCATGGTGCCGGTGACGTGGTGCGCGCTGATGGCAGGCATGCGGTCACCGTAGTGGCGATGGCCGAACTCGATGAACCGTCGATCCTGCGCTGCCTCAGGCCGGGCGGCGCAGCGAATCCGGATGACGTACTCGCCGGGCGGCCAGTCGGCCGGGATGTCGAGGTTCAGCCGCGAGTTCGAGTTCGGCGCACGCGGGCCGGCGGGTACGGCGAGGTAGGCCCCAGTGTCGAGGCCCGGCATCGAGAGGTAGTGCTCCTCGTACGGAATGAACCGTTTTTCATCGAGAATCGCGGTCAGGAACTGCGGGTTGTTGCCGCTGTTTGGGACCGCGTCGTCGGGGGCAGGCAGGCCGGAAAGCGACCGCCAATGAAACTTGAAATCCTGCTCGCTCTTCAGCGTCGGCCTGGTCTTCGCGACAAACGAGGCGTTTTCAGGGCTGGCGACCGCCGCATCGAGTTTCTTGAACCACTCCCGGGCGGCCTGCTGGTTGGTCTGCAGTTTCTCATTGGCCTTCTTGAACGTGGCCAGTGTCTTTTCCGCCTCCTGACGGAACTGCTTCTTCACGTCGGCGGCCGCGTGCTTTTTGAAGGCGGCCGCAAGCGCATCTCTGCCGATCGCTTCATATTGCTCGAACTGGCTTGCCGTCATGAACAGGCTTGCGCCGACGGTGTCGAAGGCCAGCGGGCTCGTGTCGGCCGGCAGGTCGCTCACATCGACCTCCACGCCGAGCAGATCGCGGAGCGTGTTTTTGTATTCGCGACGGTTGAGCCGCCGCATCGCGATCCGGCCTCCCTGATCGGCGAGGCTCCTGCGGGCGACGACCATCGTCTTGGCCAGCACGTCGAGGAAGTCGGCCTTGGCTGCCGCCTCCGGCTGGGGCTCGTCGGCGGGAGGCATCTCACCCGAGTTGAGCGCTCCCAGCACCTTCTGCCACCGCTCAGCGGCTGCCACGGTGTCGAGCGCGAGCGGGAGGTCGTCAACACGGAAGTTCGCTTCCGGCGTCTCCCCTCCATGACATGCCCCACAGTGGGCCGCCAAAAACTCCTTGTGCCCCGCGTCGAGCATGGCCCGCGGCGGCGAGGCCGCGACCGCCTCATTGCATGCGGCGAAAACGCAGCCGAGAGAGACGCAGGCAAGGAGGGCAAGCCGTTGCATGGGTGGGGCGACAGGGCGGTGACCGAGCAAGGCAATCTCACCTCTTATTACATCGACCGCGTACCCCGGCCACAACTGGCGTGAATACG
>CAYSPN010000635.1:0-1782 GCA_964432895.1 uncultured Candidatus Kuenenia sp. | reverse complement strand
CCTGGCGGTATGCCGGCACGTTCGCGGCGGGCGTCTGCGCCAACGCCCAGGTTGGTGGCGACAACTGCCATCGGGGCGCGGTCGTGGGGTCGCTCCTCGGCGCCGGAGGGCCGATTCCGAGCCCATTTCTGGAAGGCTTGCGGCTGGGTGCTAGAGTGTCGGGATAGTTTTTCCGACCTCATCATTGGCACGTATGAACCCGATCGCGTCCGCCGCCTCCGCCACTGCGCCCCGTGTCCGCTTCGCGTCCCTTTCCACGCCGCTCGTGCCGACGAAAACGGTGCTGCTGACCGCCGATCCGGCGGCTGCCGACCCGGTGGCCGCCAAGCGTGAGGAACTGCGTCGGTATTTCCACCAGACGAGCGAACTCTACGAACGGCTCTTTGATTTGATCCGCGACGAGGCGTCGTATTACGAACGGCACGAGCCGCTCCGGCATCCGCTGATCTTCTATTTCGCCCACCCCGCGGTCTTCTACGTCAACAAACTCATCGCCGGCCGGTTCATTCCCGGCCGGCTCGATCCCAGGCTCGAGGCGATGATGGCTGTGGGCGTGGACGAGATGTCGTGGGACGATCTCAACACGGCCCACTACGACTGGCCAAGCGTGGCGGCCATCCGCGACTACCGTGCCGGCGTAAGGCACATGGTCGACGAGTTCATCCAGTCGATGCCGCTGGAGCTGCCGATCAGGCAGGACTCGCCTGCCTGGATCATCCTCATGGGCATCGAGCACGAGCGGATTCACCTGGAGACGTCGAGCGTGATCATGCGGCTGATGCCGCTCGATGATCTGCGGCAGGGAGGCGAACTCTCTGCTGATGAACGGCAGATCTGGTCGATCTGCAAACGCTCCGGCCCGGTGCCGTCCAACGACTGGCTCCCCGTCACAACGCACTCGGTGCGGATGGGCAAGACGGCCGACGATCAGACCTTCGGCTGGGACAATGAATACGGCGTCGAAGAGGTCGTCGTACCCGAGTTCCGGGCCGCCCGTCAGTTGGTCTCGAATGGCGAATTTCTCGCGTTTGTCGAGGAAGGCGGCTACGCCCGCGAGGAGTGGTGGACGGAAGAGGGCCGCGGCTGGCTGCACTACACGCGGGCCGAGCACCCCAAATTCTGGCTGCGGAGGGGGGCGGAAACGGCGGCCGCCTATTGGCAGCGGAACCTGCTCAATGAGATGCCGCTGCCGCTCGACTGGCCCGTCGAGGTGAACTGCCTCGAAGCGCAGGCCTACTGTGCCTGGCTCGCCGCCCGCACCGGTGAGAATGTCCAGTTGCCGACCGAGGCCCAGTGGTATGCCCTCCGCCACACGCTTCCGCCGGCGCTCGCCGCCGACCAGCCCGCCTGGAAGCGTGCGCCTGGCAACATCAATCTGGAGCACGGGGCCTCCAGCATGCCGGTTGATGCGTATCCGCAGGGGGAGTTCTACGATGTGATCGGCAACGTCTGGCAGTGGACGCGCACGCCGATCATGCCCTTCAAGGGCTTCGAGGTGCATCCGCTCTACGACGATTTCTCTGCGCCGACCTTCGATGGCCGTCACAACCTGATCAAGGGTGGCTCCTGGATCTCGACCGGCAACGAAGCGTTGGCGAGCGCCCGCTATGCCTTCCGCCGGCACTTCTTCCAGCACGCGGGGTTTCGCACGATCATCGACGCGCCAGGAACTGAAGCGGTCACCGAGGGCTCGCGGCTCTACGAGACCGATCAACTCGTCACCCAGTATCTGGAATTCCATTTCGGCCCCGAGGCGTTGGGAGTGCCCAACTTCCCGCGGGC
>CAYSPN010000634.1:0-3318 GCA_964432895.1 uncultured Candidatus Kuenenia sp. | reverse complement strand
CTTTTGCTCGGTCGGCTGTTGGGAATGCTCGAGATTCCCGCAGCCGGCCAGGTGTCTGTGACGGAGTTGCCGCGGGTTTTCTCATGCATCATGCCACACGACAGCGGTTGCAGCGCACGCTCCGGAGGCCGGTGTCCATCACCGGTGTCGGCTACTGGAGTGGGCGGGAGAACCGCGTCGAGCTCGAGCCCGCAGCCGCTGGCGCTGGGGTGGTGTTCGTGCGGGCTGACCTGGCGGAGCCGGCGACGATTCCGGCTGCGGTGGGCTGTCGAGCAGAGGCCTCGAGTCGCACGAATCTGTGTGCAGGAGGCGGCCGTGTGGAGATGGTGGAGCATCTGCTGAGCGCGCTTGCCGGTCTCGGCGTCGACTGCTGCCTCGTGCGGGTGCATGGCGAGGAGATGCCCGGTCTCGACGGCTCGTCGCGGGCGTTCGTCGAGGCGATCGACGCTGCGGGGGTCGAGGATCTCGGGGTTGTCGTCGACCCGATCGTCGTCGATTCCGTGGTCCGCATCGGTGACGACATTTCCTGGATCGAGGCCTCGCCTCCCCGGTTTGCCGGTCTCTCGGTCGACTACGAGCTGGACTACGGCGCCGGGCCGATCGGCAGGCAGTTGCTTTCGCTGCGGGTGACGCCGGAGGCATATCGCACGGAGCTCGCCGCAGCCCGCACGTTTCTTCCGGCCGAGGATGCCGAGAGGCTGCGGGCGGAGGGCCGTGGTCTGTCGGCCACGACAAACGATCTGCTGGTGTTCGGCCCGGATGGCCCGATCGGCAACTCGCTCCGTTGGCCCGACGAATGCGTACGGCACAAGGTGCTCGATCTGGTCGGCGACCTGTCGCTCGCCGGTCGACCTGTCCACGCCCATGTTCGGGCGTGCCGCAGCGGTCACAGGCTCAATGGCGCCCTCGCGGGCCGCCTCGCCGCCGCCCATCTGCAGCCGGCCCTCGCCTGACCACCCTCGCCTCCCCGGAACCACGCGGCATGGACGACTTTCAAGCCACTGTGCCGATGCGAGGCGACACGTCTTCCTGCGGAAACGTGCTCCGCGGGCGGACGGCCTCGGTGCATCCATCGGCCGTGGTCGAGGTCGGGGCGCAGCTTGGCGAGGATGTGGTCATCGGCCCCTTCTGCTGGGTGTCCGCCGGCGCCGTGATCGGCCGGGGCACGGTGCTCGAGAACCACGTCACCATCATGGGCGACGTTCGCATCGGGGAGCAGAACCATCTCTTTCCCAACGCTGTGATCGGCGGCGAGCCGCAGGACGTGAGCTACCGCGGCACGCGGACGAGGGTCGACATCGGCGATGGCAATATCATCCGTGAGGGCGTCACCATCAATCGCGCCTCGGAAAAAGAAGAGGGCGTGACCTCGATCGGCAACGGCAATTTTCTGATGGCCTGCAGCCACGTGGCGCACGACTGTCGCATCGGCGACCACTGCATTCTGGCCAACGGCACGCTGCTGGGCGGACATGTCCGCGTGCACTCCCACGCGTCGTTGTCCGGCGCGGTCGCCGTCCACCACTGGGCTACGATCGGCGGCTGGTCATTCGTGGCCGGGCTCTCCCGCGTGCTCCATGACGTGCCTCCGTTCATGCTCTGCGAGGGCCTGCCTGCCCGGCCGCGCTGCATCAACGTGGTGGCGCTCAGGCGGGGAGGTTTCACCAATGAGGCGATCGAGGGGGTGTCCGAGGCCCATCGTCTGCTCTTCCGAGCGAAGGTGGGATTGGAGCCCGCTCGCGACATCCTGAGGTCGCAGGGGATGCTACTCCCGGACGTCCTCCAACTGCTCGAATTTTTGGCCAGGCAACAGGAAGGGCGGCATGGACGCGCCCGCGAACGAAGGAGGGCGGCATGACACGTCTGAAGGTGGCGGTGATCGGATGCGGACATCTGGGCACGATTCATGCCCGCCTGCTTGCCGCGAGGACCGATGCCGAACTCGTAGCCGTGGTCGATCCCGTGGCCGAATCGCGGCAGCGGGTCGCCGAGGCTCACGGCTGCCGGGCGCTTGCCGAGCCACAGGAGCTTGTCGGCCTGGCTGATGCCGTCGTGGTCGCAGCCCCCACCTGCCTGCACGCGGCGGTATCGCTGCCGCTGCTCTCGCAAGGGCTCGATCTCCTGATCGAAAAACCAATCGCCGCCGATGTCGGTGAGGCCCGGCAGATCGCCGACGCCGCCGACCGGCATGGCCGGATTGTCGCCGTCGGGCACGTGGAGCGATTCAATCCCGCCTGGAAGATGGCCGTCGAACGATGTGGCCGGGGCCGGATCCTGGCGGTCGAATCGGCGCGGCTGGCGCCATTCACGTTCCGGTCGCTCGACGTGGGCGTGGTACTCGACCTCATGATCCACGACATCGATCTCGTGCTTTCGCTCGAGCCCGGGGATCTCACGCGTGTCGAGGCGCAGGGGCTCGTCGCGACGGGCGGCCACGAGGATGCTGTTCGGGCCCGACTCGCCTTTTCGTCGGGGCTGATCGCCGATCTCTCCGCCTCGCGGATCCATCCGACGCTCAGTCGTCGCGTGTCGCTCTGGGGAACGAACGGGGTCGTCGGCGTCGACTTCAACGCGAAGACGGTCGAAGTCGTCGCTCCGTCCCCAGCGGTTCAGCACGGCACCTTCGTCGCGGCCGGCGTGCCGCCGGCTGACCGCGCGGCGCTCAAGGACAGCTTCTTTACCGACATCCTGCCGCGGGAGACACTGGCCGTTCCCGAGGCCAACGCGATCGCGTGCGAACACGACAATTTTCTGGCCGCTGTGCGGTCGCGTCGCCCGGCCCTCGTTCCGGCGGCCGCTGGTGCCGCAGCGCTCGAGATCGCCATGCGGGTGCTCGACGGCCTGTCATGCACGCGACTGGGCTCGGAAGGGCCTGGCGTGTCGGCACCATCCCGCGTTGCTGCCTGATCGCTTCGCGAGCCGCACTTTTCCTGCCTTCCCTTACCGGCACGACCGTTACGAACGGCCGGCCATTGATGGGAAAGACGGTGCCGGAGGCGCCGGACGAAGCGGCTGCACCGTCGGCCTGCATACGGTCAAGATGCACTTGGCGTGCGCCGAAGAGAATCCGGTGGGGGCTTGGGGCCCCAGGCATCACTCCGATCCGCAGGGGGCATCCATGGAATACTACGACCGCATCTCGCACGTGGATGATGAGGTCCGCCACGGCGGCAACCGTGTCCGCTTTCTGCCTGCTGCGAGCATCGTCGTGGCGGCGTTCTCGTTTATGCTGACGACCGTCGTGTGGCGGCTGGTTCACCAGACCAGTGCCGTTGAGGCCGCCGTGCATGAGAGCATCGTCGGCATCAATCGCTTCAG
>CAYSPN010000633.1:0-20882 GCA_964432895.1 uncultured Candidatus Kuenenia sp. | reverse complement strand
CAGCCGTGACCGCCGCGGCGCCGCCGGCACGGCCGAACGTGCTGTTCATCATCGCCGACGACGCCTCCTGCCACTTCGGCGCCTACGGCTGTTCCTGGGCGAAGACTCCCAACATCGACGCCCTCGCCGCGAACGGCATCGTGTTCGACAACGCCTACGTGCCAACATCAAAATGCTCGCCCTGCCGCGCCGGCCTGCTCACCGGACGCAATCCCTGGCAGCTCGAAGAGGCCGCCAACCACTGGCCCACGTTCCCGCCCAACTCCATGTCATTCACGGAGGCGATCGCCGCCCAGGGCGTCACCTGCGCCGCCGAGGGGAAGGTGTGGGGACCGGGTGTTGCGAAGACGGCCGACGGGCAGCAGCGGACCTGGGGGCTGAGGAAGTCCGACTTCCGGAAATTCCTGGAGGCGGCCCCCTCCGACCGCCCGTTCTTCTATTGGTTTGGCAGCGCGAATCCCCATCGCACGTATGAACCCGATGCCGGCCGAGCCGCCGGCAAGAAGCCCGCCGACATCGACCGCGTGCCGGCCTACTGGCCCGACAACGATGTCGTCCGCCGCGACATGCTCGACTACGCGACCGAGATCGAGGCCTACGATCGCGAGGTGGGCGAACTCATCACGGCGCTCCGCGAGAGCGGCCGGGCAGAAAACACGCTCGTGATCGTGACCTCCGACCACGGCATGCCATTCCCGCGGGTCAAGGGGCACACGTATGACATAGCCCACCGCGTGCCGCTGGTCGCCTGCTGGCCAGCCGGCATCGTGCACCCCGGCCGCCGGGCGGAGCAACTGGTCAGCATCATCGACCTGGCCCCGACGTTCCTCGAACTCTTCGGCGTGGATGGCGAGAAAGCCGGCATGGCCGCGATCACCGGCGCGAGCATCGTGGATCTGCTGCAGGACAGCCCGAGCCGAGAGAGGCCGTTCGTGATCGTGGGCCGCGAGCGAAACGATGTTCGCTGCCGGCCGGGCACCGAATCGGGGCTCGGCTATCCGGCCCGCGGCATCCGCCAGGGCACGCTCTTCTACGTTCACAACTTCGCCCCCGACCGATGGCCGTGTGGCAACGTGGAGTTGGGCCTGCTCGACACCGACAACGGACCGACCAAGTCGCTCATCGAGGCGGCGGGGCCGGACGACCGCCATTGGCAGCTCTGCTTCGGCAAGCGGCCTGCCGACGAGCTCTACGACGTCGCGACCGACCCCGACTGCGTGCAAAACCTCGCGGAGAAGATGCCCGAAAAGACCGCCGCCCTCCGGGACACCCTCTTCGCCGAACTGCGGCGGCAGGCTGACCCGCGGATCCTCGGACAGGGCGACGTCTTCGACGCCTATCCATCCCCCTCATCTTCTCGCCCATCTTCTCGCCCATCTTCTCGCTAGGGCCAGAGGACGAGGTGGTCTTCGACCCAGTCGGGGCGGAGCGGGAGCCGCTCGAGTTCGGTGTAGACCATCGCAGCCGGATTCACGTTCCCGTCTTCCATCGCGCGAAGGTGACGATCGAACGGCGGATGACGTCCGACCCAGGGAAGGACGATGAGCCATGCGACGGCGACGATGCCGGCGCATCCGGCCAGCCGCAGCGGCCCGACGAGGCGGGGCGTGATCATGGCTCCACCACCTTCCTGAACAGCCAGCCGAAGGTAAGGCTCGCCATCGCCAGCGAGAGCGCGAGGTTTAGGCACTGGCCGAGCACGTAGAGCACGAGCGGCCGGCCACTGGCGAGATAGGGGGCGAGCTCGCGGAACACCGTCTGCATCCCCATGCAGACGAAGCCGACACAGAACAGCCACCCCCGCAGCCGCGACGTAAACCCGAGCGTGGCACCATCGACCCAGAGCGAGTTCTCCGGCGAGCGGCTGAAGAGAACCGAGCAGACGATCGAGGCCGCCACGAACCCGAGGATGAACTTGGGGAACCGGTGCCAGGCCTCGGCGGCGAGCGATACCCGCGGGCCCGACGATCCGCGCTCCACCCACCCCGCCCAGTAGACAGCGACGGCGAAGGCAATGATCCCGATCATCGAGTTCTGGATCATCTTCACTGTCGCGGCCACCTCGGCCGGCCGCTTGTCGTCGATCTCCTTGCCGAGCATCTCGCCGGCGGCCACCACCGCGCCGGTGGCGTCGATCGTGCCGCCGAGCCAGGCGCCGCCGACGATAGGGTCGATCCCCGCCCAGCGGATGAACGGCGGCATCGCCACCATCATCGCCACGGTGAACAACAGCGACAGTCCGATCGCCAGCGACAGTTCCTCCTTCTTCGCCTTGCAGGCGGCGCCGGTGGCGATTGCCGCCGAGACGCCGCACACCGACATGTCGGCGGAGATCACCATGCAGAGTGACTTCGAGGGGATCTTCATCCAATGGACGCCGAACCAGTAGGTCACCACGAGCACGATCGGCGTCACCACCCAACTCGTCAGCAGCCCCGGCAGCCCCAGTTCGAGAAGCCGACTGAAGAGCACCTCTGCGCCAAACACCACGAGTCCTGCCTTGATGAGGAATTCCCCCTGCAGCGCCGGTTCGAGCCAGCGAGGCACGCCGACGGTGTTGCCGATAAGAAGGCCGACGAGGAGGGCCCAGAGGGGATATTCGAGGTTGTAGTGATTGACCAGTTTCTGCGCGGCGAGCAGATAGGCGAGGCCGCCGACGGCCGCGAGCGCCGCCGCGCCGGGGAGCACCGCGGCCAGGCTCCGGCCGCGGAGGACCGTGCCGCCGGCGAGCACGCCGACGACCCACGCCATGCCGAGAAGGATCGGCACCGTCACCGGCTTCTGTTTCTTGTCGAAAAGCGACTGCGCCGGGGAGTCGTCCCACGTCTGCGGCTTGTCGATGGTCGCTGCGAGGGGATTCGGCCAGCCCTTGGGGAAGGCCTTGCGGCTGCCGGCATCCTCGGCCGGGCGGGCGATCCAGCCCAACGCGAGGGCCAGGGCGACGAGCAGGCCTCCGACGACGATCGCGGAGGTGTCCTCGTGGAATCCTCGGCGGCCGGAAAGGCTCACATCGTGCGGCATCGAATCAGCTCCGGAGAAAGATCGGACAATCGGGGACGGGAGCGAATTCGTGTGCCCGACGCCGACCCAGAAGCACGGCAAGGTACAAACTTGCCGCCAGGGATAAAAGCACTTTCCGTGACGAAGACTTCTGGCTGCGTGCCTTTTCCCTCTTCAAGGGCTTCGTCGGGCTATTTCGCCGGACTCGCGGCATCGCCAGGCTGGCTCGCACGGTAGAGTTGGGCGAGCTGGGACGGGGTGACGAAGACCATGTCGGCATCACGACCGGCGTAGATCTTCGCAAGGTCATCCATCGAAAACGTCCAGCAGTGGACGAACCCATTGACGAATGCGGGGCGCTGCTCGCCCACCTGTTCGCGGATCTCCCGCAGGAAGCCCTCCTTGCCGTAGCGCCAGCTCGTCACCGCGCGAAACACGGGCATGCCGTCGGGCAGCGAGTAGGTGAGGTTTTCGATGCCCGACCTGCCGGAGTAGCGACCCATGTCGGCGAAGATGCTGTGGCAGAAGGGCAGGGCGGCGGCGTAGCGAGCGACGTTTTCATCACTGCCTCCCACCGTGCGGATCGTCCGCAGGCCGAGCGGCTCCATCAGTCGCCGCGTCCAGGAGAGATAATCTGCCCACACCTTGTCCTTGTCGGCATACGCCTCCGCGAAGTGGTCCGGCTGCATGTACCCGGCGCCCGACACGTCGGCAAAAAACTCGGTCGCCGGCGTGGCCCGCTCGAAATACCACTGGGCGACTGCCGGCTGAAGCTCGAGGATCGGCGGCCCGATGCCGAACGCCAGCGGAAACGAGCCGAACGCGGGATGGTCGAAGTAGCGGCGGAAAAAGCCCGGCCAGAGGATCTGGTTGTCGCCATCGGAGAGATTGAGCGCGATGTAGATCTTGTCGCGCTCGAGTGACGGGGCCGGAGGGGTCGACGGCGGCGCGAGCCGTTCGATCCGGATGCTGCTCGAGAATGAGTGGTTGCCCTGGTGGTTGGTGCAGACGAGCGACTTGCCAAACCGGCTGAGCAGTTCCACGCCCGGGGGTTCCCCCATTCCCTCACCGTCACCCATTCCGGGGAAGCCGACGCAGACGCCACCGGCCGGCATCTCGGCGAGGATCCGGGCCACGAACTCTTGTTCTGCGAGGCGATCGACACCGGCGAGACGCTCCTCGCGGGAGCCGGCCACCCAGAACATGAGGCCGCGCCACTGGTAGACGTAGTCGAACGTTCCAAACGGAAGCAGCCCCGGAAAGCGAAAGTCACAGAGGTGGGGATTGAGCCGGTCCTTGTACGTCGTCCAGAACCACTCGAGCCCCTCAGCGTAGGTCGCAAACCGGCCGCGGAGGTCGACCACGACGGGGAGTCCCAGCTCCTCGGCGAGCTTCGGTGAAGCCACGAGAAGGTCTTCACACGCCGCCACGTTCACCGCGAGCAGGTCGCCCCGATAGAGCGAGGGGTCGGCGATGACCGCGCCCTTGACGCTGTCGCGATGATCGCGAACGAGCGACTTCCAGTCGGCGACGTTCTCGAAGGCATCGACATGCCCCTTGGCGACACACCAGTCCATCCAGAACTGGTCTTCGGCGGGGTTGCGCACGAGGAAGAGCCGGGGTTGTTTCCGCGCGATCAGCCCCTGCAGGCACGTCACCGCGATCCGTTCGTCCGCGGAAAGCCCGTGCAACGACACCGTCTGGATCGTGCGGGCCGGCGGCGCAGACTTCGGCACGAACGTGTCACCCCAGGAACGCTCGCTCAGGGCTGCCTTTACAGGCGCCACGGCCGGTTCGGCGGGCTTGGGCATCGCGTCGAGCTTCGCAAGCCGCTCCGCCACGTCGGCGGCGCCGAGGAGTCCACGTTCCTTCAGGCTCCAGATCGCCCCACGGACAAGCAGTTGTTCTGCTGCATACCGCTCGCCCGCGTTCAGATTCCAGACCACTTGCCCGAGCCAGACGTCGCATGCCTTGGGACAGAACCGGCAACGATGGCGGATCGCGGCGGCGACGGGCAATTCGGCCACGTCAGCCGCGCGGATCGTCACCAGTGGAATCACCTCGTCGCCTGCAGGAAACGTCGACGGCTCGAGCCGTTGCTGGTGGGGATTCGCACCCGCAAGCATGGCCGCCGTGAAGCCGAGCGGATTCGGTGGAACCGCTCGTTCGGCCGCCGCATCAGCTGGCAGTGGGCCGCGTAAGCCCCCCGTGGCGAGACCGGCGTCGTTGTGTGCCCAGAGGTCCTTGATGTGCCGCGTGGTCCACTCGCCAGCCGGGCCACCAGGCTTGCGGCTCGCGGCCTGATGGAACGGAACACCGAACGTGATCAGGCTGCCACCCGCGCGGCGGTACTTGCGGATGTTCTCCAGCGACTCCTCGGGAAACGCATCGCCGGTTGGAAGGACGAGGAGTGGGAGCCGCGACGCGTTGAGTTTCTTCGGATCGGCAAGATCGGCCACCGTGAGCTGCTCGACGGGCACGAATGGCGTGAGGGTGCGGACGCAGATCGGGCCGGGCAGACAGTCATTCCTGCCAACGCCGGCGAAGCCGGGGTCGTCGAACACGCCAACGCGGGCCCGTGGCGACGTGCCGTTCCAACGTGGTGCGATCGTGCCGCGTTCCCACTCGGCCAACGACGTGTTGAGCCGCGTGACATCCTCAGGCCGCTCGGCCGCGAGATTCTTCGATTCGGTGAGATCGCCGGCGAGGTCGTAGAGTTCGTCCGGCCGGCCTTGTGCCTTGATCAGCTTTATATCGCCCTGCCGCACGACCTTCCAGCCGGCAAACCGCCAGAACAGCGATGCGTGAGGCTCGTCGGACTTTCGATCGCCTGACAGAAACGGCAGGAGGCTCACGCCGTCGGTGTCATCGGGCACGGCGAGGCCTGCGGCTGCCAGCGCCGTCGGCACCACGTCGAGCGACGAGACCGGCCTGTCGTAGGCCGTGCCTGCGGCCACATGGCCGGGCCATTCCACGAGATACGGCACCCGGATGCCCCCTTCGTAACACTCCCCCTTGAAACCACGCAGCGGCGTGTTGATCGAGTAGTTGTCGCAGCCGGCCTCGACGAGCGTCTTGTTGCCGCCGGGGCTTCCGCCGTTGTCAGACAAGAACACGACGATCGTGTCGTCGGCGAGGCCATGCGTGCGGAGCCGCTCCCGAATCCTGCCGATTCCCTCATCCATCGCCGCGACCATCGAGGCGATCGTGCGGCGGATCGGATTTTGAATGTGGGAGAGCTTTTGCTCCCAGCGGGCACAGGGCGTGATCGGCGTGTGAGGAGCGTTGTAGGCGAGGTAGAGCAGGAACGGCTCCGCTTTATGCGTTTCGATGAAGGTGAGCGCCTCGCGAGTGAAGGCATCGGTGAGATACTCGCGTTCCTGCACCGTCTCACGGCCCCGCATCACGGGCGAACGGCCGTTTTCCTTGAAGGGCACCTTCGGATAGGGCGACGAACTCTTGACATAAAAGTTCCCCGGATCGTCGTCGGGCAGGTAAGCCCGGCCGCCATCCAGGAAGCCGAAGAACTCGTCGAAGCCACGCGAGAGCGGGTGGTAGCGATCGTGGACGCCGAGATGCCACTTGCCGATCGCCGCCGTGTGGTAGCCCGCCGCCTTGAGCCGCTCGGCGAGCGTCTGCTCATCCAGCGGCAGGCCCATCAGCTCAGGGTGCTCCAGCTCGAAACTCTGCGCGATGTTGTTTTCATGACCGAATCGCTGCTGGTAGCGGCCGGTGAGCAGGCCGGCCCGCGTGGGGCTGCAGACAGGGCAGGTGACGTAGCCGGCCATGCACCGGGCGCCGGCCTTCGCCATCGCATCGAGCTGCGGCGACGGTGCGTCCTTGCCTCCGTAGCAGCCGAGTTCACCATAGCCGAGATCGTCGGCCACGATGACCATCACGTTCGGCGGCCTGGGCTTCTCGGCGGCGACTGCGGCCAAGCAGGACGTGAGGGCTGCCACGATGCAGAGGGTGCGAAGAAGCAGACCATGGTTGGGCATCGGCACGGGAAGCAGCCTCCAGGGAATGGCAGCGCGGGAGCGACCGCCTAACCAGAGAGCTTCGCCGCCCCGGACGTGCTTCTCAATCGCCACTTCTGGCGATGAACGGTAGGGACCACAACCACCCGCCGTCCCAGAGATTCATCCGCGGCGGTTGTAGACGGCGACGGCTTGGGCGCGGGATCGCACGTGCAGTTTCTCGTAGATGTGCCGCACGTGGGAGTGCACGGTGTGGTAGCTGACGCCCGCCTGTGTCGCGATCTCCTTGTAGGAGTAGCCCTGCGCGAGCAGTTCAAGCACCTCCGCCTCCCGTTCGGAAAGGCCGGCAAGAGCCCCCCCTGGCGGTGCAATTGTGGGAGGCTTCTTGAAGGCCTGCACCACGCGGCGGGCGATGTTGCTCGTCATCGGAGCGCCGCCGGCATGGACGTCGCGGACGGCCGCAAGCAGTTCCGCGGCCCGCACCGGCTTGACGAGATAGCCGCTGGCGCCGGCGGATAACGAATCGAAGATCGCGTCGTTGTGGTCGTAGGACGTGAGCATGATGACCTGCGTTGCTGGCGCAGCCGTGGCAAGGAGGCGGACGCACTCGACGCCACTCATGCCGGGAAGGTTGATGTCGAGCAACGCCACCTTGGGTGCCAGCCGCGGCAGTTCGCGAACCGCCTCTTCCGCGGAACCGTAGACCGCGACACAGCGAACGTCTGACGCTGTTCGCAAGACCCGCTCGATTCCTTGTCGAACCGCGGCATCATCCTCGACGACCGCGACCGTGATGATGGCCTCTGTCCCCGTGGTGGTTCCCGTCGCGGTCATGGCCGACCTCCATGCAGTACCCGCCCCGGGCCGGTGGGCTGCGTGAGCGGCCGAGGCACGAGCGTAAACCGCACGAGTGTGCCGCGGCCGGCCGTGGCCGTGAGGAAGTCGAGCCGGCCGCCGATTGTCCCCATGCGGGCCCGCATGTTCGCCAGGCCATCCTGCCCGGGGGCCGTGCGGCCGGCCAGGATGTCGGCGGGGAGTCCGCGGCCGTCATCTTCGATATCGATCGTGATCGTGTCGTCTTGTATCACCAGCCGCAGCGTTACGTGCCGGGCCTCGGCATGCCGCGCAACGTTGTTGAGTGCCTCCTTGAGCACGAGGTGGATGTTGCGGCGTTCGATGGAGCTGATCTCGCCGTCGGGGAGGTCGGCCGGCATGTCGATCCGGCAGGCGATGCCGGCATTGAGCAGAAATTGCTGCGCCTCCTTGCTCAGGAACGCAGCCAGGCTCTCGACGGTGGCCTGCGACGGACTCACCGCCCAGACGACCGCGTCGACCTGCCGGGCAAGCCGCCGCGCCGTGTCGAAGATGGAATCGAGTTGCTCTGCAGAGGCGACAGTATCGCCGAGGCCGTCGCGTGCCAGATCGCTGGCCAGCGCAATCTGCGTGAGGCTCGCGCCAAGCTCGTCATGCAGATCCTGCGCGATCCGCGCACGTTCCATCTCGACCGCGTGGGCCTTTTCCACGCGAGCCAATTCCAGCTGGAGACGATGCCACGCGTGATACCGCCAGCCGGCGAAGAGTGCGGCGCCAACGCCGGCGCCGCACGCCGCCCAGAACCACGGCCGCCACCAGAGCGGCGGAGGGAGCACGATCGCGGTCGACCATTCGATCCCGGTTGGGATGCCCTCGGTGGTGGCCGCCGCCAGGCGGAAACTGCGGCCGCCGGGGGACACGCCGCGGTAGCGGGCCTGAAAGCGATGGCTGCCGCCGATCGAAAAGATCTCCCGCCAGGAGATCTCGAGCGTCTGCCCGGGTTCGACAGGCAAAGACGCCGGCCCCTTCGTCCGCCAGCCGGCGAAGGTCTCCCTATCGGCATCGACGAACGCCATCGCGAAATGCCCGTCGATCTTCTCGACGACTGCCCAGCGGCTATCGCTGCCAAACTTTTCCCAGGCCGACATGGAGTCGTCCTGGGGAAAGACGCCGACGAGCTCCTGCCCCGCGCCGTCGACGCGGTGAACGGTAATGCCATCGATGATCAGGGAGCCGACCGCCGACGCCGGCCCCCCGGACCAGAGTGCAACGCTGATCCGCCGCGTCTCCGGCGGCACGACGACTCGGCCACTCCGGACTGTTGCCTGCGACGCCGCAAGCGTGCCCCGCCAGCCCTTGCTGCGGCCCCTCATGAAGAATTCAAAAGACCCCTGCTGTTTGCCTTTATCTCCGACGAAGACGATGCTCATCCGCATCTCCCCCTCGACGTCGCGCCAGTCGTCATCGACGCCGTCGAGCTTGAACAGGAGCCTGGTGCCCGCCTGGTCCGCGGCGCCGACGGCAAAGGGCTCGAATTCGAAAAAGAGATCGGCTGCGCCACGGGCGGGCAACACGATCGGCCCGCCGCTCGGCAGCCTCATGGCAGTGCCGTCGAGCGACACGCCGACCAGGCGGGCAGCACCCGAATCTTCCGCCGCGGCGGCGTTGACGTACGATGATGCAGCGCCACAAATCAGCGCGGCAGAGAGAAGTTCCGCGAGTGGCATGGCCGTGGTTCGCACGCTGGCAGTATGGCACACGTCTGTGCGATTCCGCCAACCGCGAAGCCATACCAGCCCACTGGAAAGCCGCTCTTGATGAAGAGGGGCATAACCAGTTCTGGCGATACCGTCAGGCCAAGTGCGGTCCTATACTCGACTTTTGAATAGCAGGGTCGGGTCAACGTTCATCATTCCTGGGAGGGCAGGGGCATGAAACAATTCCAGCATCGCTGTCACAGCGGCTTTACGCTCGTCGAGCTCTTGGTCGTGATCGCCATCATCGGAACGCTGGTGGGGCTGCTCCTGCCCGCCGTGCAGGCCGCCCGGGAGGCAGCGAGGCAAAGCACGTGCCAAAACAACCTCAAGCAGATGGGGTTGGCCCTGCACAACTACCACGATGCGAGGAAAAAGCTCCCGTCGCCCAGCATGAGCATGAAGATGATGAACCCGGAGTCCTCGGCTGGCACCCAGACGTGGTCAAGCACAGCGGGCTCGAGTTGGCCGGCCCACACGTGGAGCGAATACATTTTCCCCTTCATGGATATGGCCGACATCTATAACCAGATCGACTTTAACAGCAACTATTGGACAGTCGCGGTACTACGGGGCCGAAGACTCCCGCAATTCGAGTGTCCGAGCAATCCGTACTGCGCGACGATGATGCCAAAGGACGGCATAAGCTACTTCTTCCCGCCGAGCGGTTCGATCAAGATGGCAGTGGGCTGCTACGCCCCGAGCATGGGGCCGTCGCATCCGGCCGCCCTCAGCGGATCGGTGGCCGTCGATTGCCCGAGCAACAACACCTACTGTTCCGTGGCCAACTCCGACCCGCGACTGCAGCGACTCGATGCGACCCCAGGCATGTTCAGCGGCCGCAGCACGCTGCAGGTGCCCTTCTCGGCAGTGATCGACGGCCTCTCGAAGACGATCATGCTCGGCGAGCGACGGGGCGAACTCTGCAAGAATTGTCTGCAGTTGTCCTACTACACCCCCTGCATCTGGACTGGGAACCGGATCAACAGCCCAAGCATCAAGGAAAACGACATGACCGCCGACTACAACAACGGCGGCGCTGCCAGCTACCACGCCGCTGGCGCCGGTTTCGTCATGGGCGATGGCGCCGTGGTCTACTTCGACAACAACATCGACTACCAGGTCTACAACGCCCTCGGCTGCCGCGACGACGCCAGCTTCGGGATCACCGTCGCCAATGTGACCGTGCCATGACGAGCCTCTTGAAGCCTCCAGCAGCATTCGTCGCCCGGCCTGCAGTTGTGCTGCTCTGCCTACTCTTGGCCAGCGGGTGTGCACCGCGTGTGCCTGCCGGCTTCGTGGTCGTGACCGGCACTGTGACCTACCGAGCCGCACCGCTCACGGCGGGCACGATTCTCTTTTCCGACGACGCGGCCAACGCGGCCTCGGCCCCCATTGATCAGTACGGGCGATTCCAAGCGTTCCTGCGACCTGGGCAAGTAAAGGTAGCCGTCCGTTCCAAGGAAGGCGTCGATCGACTCGACGGAAAGGGCAACTACGTTCCTGCCAAGAGCCTGATCCCCGAGCCCTTCGGCGACACCAAAACCTCTGGGTTGACGATCGACGTCGCAGCGGCCATGAAGCCCGTGAACATCGCTCTGGAACCGTAGACGGGTTCACGGACGATTCATCAGGGATGGGCGGGCGTAGTGGGAAATCCGCAAGCGTGCTCTGCTCCTGATCGGAGCGGGATCGAAGCGAGCGGTGACGTCACGTAAAAGACTCGCGAAAAAGAACAAGCGTCCGCATGTATGGTGACGGTTTCACTCTGGAGATCATCCGATGCCCGCCCACAAACACGCCCCACTCTTCATCGGGAATGCCAGTTCCCGCCGCGGATTCCTCGGCACCACCGGCCGGGCCGCCGCGGCCACGTCGCTCGCCGCCCTTGCCGGCACGATGCCCGCCGTCCACGCGGCCGGCAGCGACGAGATCCGGGTCGCCCTCATCGGCTGCGGCGGACGGGGGGGCGGTGCGGCTTCCGACGCGCTCTCCGTGCCGGGCGCGAACCTCAAGCTCGTGGCGATGGCCGACCTCTTTCTCGACTCGATCAACTCCCGCCGCCGCAGCCTCGCCGAACAGTTCAAGGACCATGTCGACGTGCCCGAGGAGCGGTGCTTCGTCGGCATCAACGCCTACAAGGCTGCGGTCGACAGCCTCCGGCCCGGCGACATCGCGATCTTCGCCACGCCGGTCGGCTTCCGCGCGGCGCACTTTGCGTATGCCATCGAGAAGGGCGTCCACGCGTTTCTCGAAAAGCCGATCTCGATCGACGGCCCGAGCACGAAGCGGATCATCGAATTGGCCGCCAAGGCCGACGCCAAGAAGCTGAAGGTCGGCGTGGGGCTGATGTGCCGCCACAGCGAGGCCCGCCGCGAGCTCTTCGACCGGCTGCAGAACGGCGAAGCGGGAGAACTGATCGCCTTCCACGGCTACCGGGAGCACGGGCCCGTGCAGCCGATGGACCTCTACCCCGGCCCGCCCGAGGGCATGAGCGAACTCCTCTGGCAGGCCAAGCGGTTCCACAGCTTTCTCTGGGCCAGCGGCGGCATCTTTAGCGATTTCTACGTGCACCATATCGACGAGGTCTGCTGGATGAAGAACGCTTGGCCGGTGAAGGCCGAGGCGACCGGCGGCCGGCACTTCCGCGGCAAACTCGACGACCAGAATTTCGACAGCTACGGCGTCGAATACACCTTCGCCGACGGCACGAAGTTCTTCTATTCAGGTCGCACGATGAAAGACTGCGAGCAGAAGTTTGGTGTCTTCGGCCAGGGATCGAAGGGGGCCTTCACGATCTCCGGCAGCGGTCATTCGCCAGCCAAGTCGACGATCTACAAGGGCCAGCAGATGGCGAAGGACAATATCCTCTGGACCGCCGAGCAGCCGGAGAAAAGCCCCTACCGCCTGGAGTGGGAGCACCTCGTGGCGGCGGTGAACTCTGGCGAGAGCTACAACGAGGCGGTCCGTGGCGCCGAGGCGAGCCTCGCCACCGCGATGGGCCGTTTCGCAGCGCACACCGGCCGGACGGTCACGTTCGACGAGATGCTCAACAGCCCTGACGACCTCACCGCGGGCGTCGCCGAGTTGACCGACGATTCCCCCGCGCCGCTCACCCGCGGCGACGACGGCCTCTATCCCGTGCCGATGCCGGGACGCTACAAATTCGAGTTCCGCGGATGATGCAGTGGCGTCGCTCGCAGCGAGACACATCCACCTGACCGTGCGCCTCGGTGAGTCTCGTGACCATGGTCTCAGGGCAGGAAGGAGCCTTACCGCACGAACATCTCCCGTACGATCTCCTTGGCCGTCGCCACAAAACTGGTGCGATCGTCGACTTCCGAGCGGATCAGATCGATCTGTATCTCGCGGCGGACGAGTTCGGCCCGCAGCCGTTCGATCTCGGCCCCGCAATCCGGAGGGGCACTCCGAACCACGACCACCTCCCGGGGTTTCGGCACCGACATCCCGCACGCGAAGCAGGCAACCCCGGTCACAACCACCGTCACACCAACCATCAGACGGGTCATGTTTGGCTCTCCAAAAACAGGGCTGACAGGGCCGACTCGTCGCCTCACACAATCCTAACAATCGTTTTTCTGCGGCTGCAAGACCAGTTTAACAGCCAATTGCTGGGGGTTCTGCCGCCCCGACAGGTGGTATTTGAGGGCGATCTGGCGCGGGTCCTGCGGCAACGTTGGCCCACACGCCGAGCGGCGCAGCGGGCACGACGGCGATCCCGCCGGGGCGTTGATACGCGCGGGCCGTTACGATAGCGAGGATTCGTTTTATCCATTTCTCATGCGTCCTCGACGAGGTTTTCCATGCATCTCCGCAGCATCGTGACGGTGGCGCTGATCGCCCTCAGCCTGGCACTCCAGCCGCAGACCGGCCGCAGCTGCACGCGGTGCGTCTACCTCGGCCCAAACGACACCGTGCTCGTGGCCCGCTCGATGGACTGGGTCGAGGACCCGAGCACCGAGATCTACTGCTTCCCCCGCGGCATGACTCGCAACGGGGCCTCCGGGCCGAATACGCTCACCTGGACGAGCAAGTATGGCTCCCTGATCTGCTCCTTCTATAAGGTGGCCACGGTGGACGGCATCAACGAGAAAGGGCTGGTCGCCAACACGCTCTATCTCGTCGAGAGCGACTACGGCCGGCCCGTCGCCGGCAAGCCGACGATGTCGATCGCCACCTGGACGCAGTACGTGCTCGACAGCTATGCGACCGTGCAGGAGGCTGTCGATGCCTTGGAGAAGGAGCCGTTCACGATCATCGCCCCTATGCTGCCCAACGGCGTTCCCGGCGTCGGGCATCTGGCGATCTCCGATCCCTCCGGTGACTCGGCGATTTTCGAGTATGTGAAGGGAAAGCTCGTCATCCACCACGACCGGAAGTATCAGGTGATGACCAACTCGCCGACCTTCGATGAGCAACTGGCCCTCGACGCCTACTGGAAGGGGATCGGCGGCCTGACGATGCTTCCCGGCACGAACCGGGCCTCCGACCGGTTTGTCCGCACGTCGTTCTATCTCAGCACGCTCCCACAGACCGACGACGCCCATCTCGCCGTCGCGCAGATCTTCAGCGTGATCCGGAATGCATCGGTGCCGCTGGGACTGAAGACCGCCGCCCCCAACGTCGGCAGCACGATCTGGCGAACGGTCTATAACCACAAGACGAAGACCTTGTACTTCGACTCGGCGACCAGCCCCACCGTGTTTTGGATTCCGCTGGCCGATCTTGATTTCACTGCGGGTGCCCCGGTCAAGAAACTCGCCCTCATCGGCGGCGAGACCTACAACGGCAACGCTGCCAAGCAACTCGTGCCGGTGGAACCGTTCGCTTTCCTGCCGGCCAAGGCCGAATAACCGACAAGACCGATGTTCGCTCCACCTGCCTGCGTGAGTTGCATGCGACAGATCTGCTTCTTGATCGCGACCGTGATCCTCTGTGCGCCCCTGCATGCCGCGGAGTCGCCGCCCCGCGTCGAGCCGATCCACGATGTCGTGATCTATGGTGGCACGAGCGCCGCGGTGGTGGCCGCCGTCCGTGCGGCCATGCTCGGCGCCAGCGTGGTGGTCGTCTCGCCCGACGCGCACCTCGGCGGGCTCTCCAGCGGCGGCCTCGGCTACACCGACAGCGGCAACACCCGCGCCATCGGCAGCCTCGCGCGGGATTTTTATCGCCGCGTCTGGAAACACTACCAGTCGCCCGAGGCATGGAAGTGGGAGCCGCGGGAGTCGTTCGCAGGGCTTGGACAGGGAGTGAAGAAGACCGACGTCGGCGACAAGTCGATGTGGCTCTTCGAGCCGCACGTCGCCGAGCAGATCTTCGACCAGTGGCTCGAGGAGCAGGGTATCAAGGTCGTCAGAGGCGGGCTGCTCGACCGCGAGAAGGGCGTGGAGTTGGGGCCGCGAGGCGAGGCCGCTGCGGGCCCGAGGATCGTGGCGATCACGACGCTCGCTGGGCCGGCTGGGCCGGCGAGGCGGTTCGCAGGGAAGGTGTTCATCGACGCCACGTATGAAGGCGATCTGATGGCGGCCACCGGCGTGAAGTATCACGTGGGACGCGAGGCAAACAGCGTCTACGGCGAGGAGTGGAACGGCAACCAGGTGGGCATCCTGCACCACAAGCACTACTGGGCCATGCCGGTCGATCCGTTCAAGGAGCCAGGGAATCCCGCCAGTGGCCTGCTGCCGCTTGTCTCCGCCGACCCGCCGGGCACCCGCGGCGAAGGCGACGCCCGCGTGCAGGCTTACTGCTTTCGAATGTGCCTCACCAACCACCCCGACAACCGCGTGCCGGTTGCGAAGCCCGCCGGCTACGACCCGGGCACCTACGAGCTGCTCGCCAGAACGTTCGCTGCCGGCTGGCGGGAAGTCTTCCGTAAGTTCGACGCCATCCCCAACCGCAAGACCGACACCAACAACCACGGCCCCTTCAGCTTCGACCACATCGGCGCAAACTACGACTACCCCGAGGCGTCCTACGAGCGGCGACTGGAGATCATCGCCGACCACCGGCGGTATCAGCTGGGGCTGCTCTGGTTTCTCACGCACGACGACCGCGTACCGGCCGACATCCGCACGACGATGCAGACCTGGGGCCTGCCCAAGGACGAGTATGCCGACAACGGCAACTGGTCGCCGCAGCTCTACATCCGCGAGGCCCGGCGGATGCTCGGCGACGACGTGCTTACGGAGCACGAGTGCCTTGGCACACGCGACGTGAAGAAGCCGATCGGCATGGGCTCCTACACGCTCGATTCGCACAACGTCCGCCGCCATGTGACGCCCGCCGGCACCGTGCAAAACGAGGGCGACATCGGCGTGCACCCGAAGCGTCCCTACCAGATCGGCTACGGATCGCTCGTGCCGAAGCAGGCGGAGTGCACGAACCTGCTCGTGCCGGTCTGCCTGTCGGCAAGCCACATTGCCTACGGGTCGGCCCGCATGGAGCCGGTGTTCATGCTCCTGGGCGACGCCGCCGCGAATGCCGCCGTGCTCGCAGCCCGCGCGGGATCAGCCGTGCAGGATGTCGATTACCCCTCGCTCCGCGGCCTGCTCGAATCCCAAGGCCAGGTGCTCGAACTCGCCCACTGATGTTCCGTCTGCCCCGGCTTGGGTATCATGCGGCCGTCGCGTGCGTGACGGTTCCGCATGCCCAGCCTCGAACACGGAGCGTTTCTCGTGCCAGCTCATTCCCCGCGTCGTCTCGTCGTTCATGGTGCCGCCGGCCGCATGGGACAGCGGATCATCGCCTGTGCTGCAGCAGAAACCGCCGGCTCGTCCGCTCCGATCTGGCAGCTCGTCGCCGCCGTGGAAAGGGCAGGGCACCCGCGACTGGGTGACGATGCCGGGGCGCTCGCCGGCATCGCCGCCGCGGCCGTGCCCGTCAGCGAAGCATGGACCTGCCCGGCCGACGTGGCGATCGATTTTTCGCTCCCCGGGGCCGTGGCCGGCATCGCGAGTGCCTGCGTGCAGGCCAGGGTGCCGCTGGTCGTGGCCACGACGGGACTCGAGCCCGCCGACCGCCGCGCGATCGACGAGGCGGCGCGAACGATCGCGGTGCTTCAGTCGCCGAGCATGAGCCTCGCCGTCAACATCGCCATGGATCTGGTCGGCCGCGCCAGCAACCTGCTCAAGCGGGTGGGCAGCCGCAGCGACGTCGAGATCATCGAGTGCCACCATCGGCATAAGGAGGATTCCCCGAGCGGCACGGCGCTCAAGTTTGGACAGATCGTTCAGGACGCCTTCGGCTTCACCCGCGTGGCCCACGGCCGCGAGGGCCGGCCCGGCGCCCGCCCCGCCGACGAGATCGGCTACCACGCCGTGCGAGCGGGCGACAATCCCGGCGAGCACACGATCCTCTTCGGCCTCGAAGGCGAGTCGCTCTCTGTCAATGTCCGCGCCACCAGCCGCGACTGCTACGCCCGCGGCGCGCTCGCAGCCGCGGCGTTCCTGATTGGCAAGCCCGCCGGTCTCTATTCGATGCGCGACGTGCTGGGCCTGTCGTGATATGCCCACCCCGATGACGCCCCGCGACTCGAATCCGCTGACCGCACCCTGGACCGGCCCGTGTGGAGGCGTGCCGCCGTTTGATACGGCGCATGTGGCCGATCTCGGCCCCGCGCTCGCGGCCGGGATGGCCGACCAGCTCGCGGCGATCGACCGGATCGCCGCCGATCCAGCCCCGCCCACCTTCGACAACACGATTCTCCCGCTCGAACGCTCCGGTCGGATGCTCAGCCGTGTGGAGGCCATCTATGGTGTCTATGGATCAGCCCTCAGCGACGACGCCGTGCAGGAGGTCGAACGCACGATGGCACCCAAACTCGCCGCCTGTAGCGACCAGATCACCCAGAACGAGCGGCTCTTTGCCAGAGTCGCCGCGGTCTACGAGGCACGGAACCAAGCCACGCTGTCGCCCGAGCAGCAGCGGGTCGTTTGGCTGACCTACACCCATTTTGTCCGTCACGGCGCGCGGCTTGATGCCGCAGCGAAGGCGGAGCTTTCGTCGCTCAACCAGCAGCTGGCGACGCTGGCCACCACTTTCAGCCAGAACCTGCTCCGTGACGAAAACGACGGGGCCGTGTTTCTTGACGATGCCGCCGAGCTAGCCGGCCTATCGGACTCGCTTCGCGAGGCAGCCGCCGAGGCGGCGGAGTCACGCGGCCGGAAGGGCCGCTGGGCGATCCCCAACACGCGTTCGAGCGTCGAGCCCTTCCTTACGTATGGCGAGTGCCGCCACGCGCGGGAGCGGGTCTGGCGGATGTTCGTCGACCGCGGAGCCGGCGGCGGCGTGACCGACAACCACGCCACTGTCGCCACGATCCTCGCGCTGCGGTCCCGCCGTGCCCAACTCCTCGGCCATCCGACCCACGCCCACTGGCGGCTGGAAGACTCGATGGCCAAGACACCCGAACGTGCCATGGAGCTGATGGAAGCCGTCTGGAAGCCCGCCGTGGCCAGGGTCCGCGAGGAGGTGGCCGACATGCAGGCCATCGCCGATGCGGAGGGCACAGGGATCAGGATCGCCCCCTGGGACTATCGCTTCTACGCCGAGAAGGTCCGCCGGGCGAAGTACGACCTCGACGAGAGCGAGATCACGCCCTACCTGCAGCTCGAAAACCTGCGGGAGGCCATGTTCTTCACGGCGAGAAAACTCTTCGGACTGGAGTTCCAGCCGGCCGATTCCCGGGAAGTGCCCGCCTACCATCCCGACGTGCGGGTCTGGGAAGTCCGCGACGCCGCCAGCCCGGTGGTTGGGCTGTGGTACTTCGATCCCTTTGCCCGCAAGGGAAAGCAATCGGGCGCCTGGATGAGCGCCTACCGGCTGCAGGAACACTTCGACGGCGATGTTCCCGCGATCGTCTCCAACAACTGCAACTTCGCGAAGCCGCGGGCGGGCGAGCCGGTGCTCATCAGCTGGGACGACGCCACCACGCTCTTCCACGAGTTTGGCCACGCGCTGCATGGTCTCTGCTCCCGCGTGCGTTATCCCTCCGTGTCCGGCACGAACGTGGCCCGCGACTACGTCGAATTCCCGTCGCAGGTGCTGGAGCACTGGCTCTCCACGCCGGAGGTGCTCGATCGCTTCGCGGTGCATCACGAGACCGGCCTGCCGATCCCACGGGAACTCGTGGCGAAGATTGCGCGGGCCGCCACGTTCAACGAGGGCTTCAAGACGGTCGAGTTTCTCGCCAGCGCGTTGATCGACATGAAGCTCCACCTGAAGAAGCTCGACGTGCCGGGTGCCCCGCCGCTCGATCCAGCGACGTTCGAACGCGACACGCTCCGCGACCTCGGCATGCCAGACGAGATCGTGATGCGGCATCGCACGCCGCAGTTCGGCCACATCTTTTCCGGCGACGGCTACTCGGCCGGCTACTACAGCTACCTCTGGGCCGACACACTGACGGCCGATGCCTGGGAAGCGTTCACAGAAGCCGGCGGCCCGTGGGACGCGGCGGTGGCCAGGCGGCTCCACGACCACGTCTTCAGCGTCGGCAACACGATCGATCCGGCCGAGGGCTACCGGGCCTTCCGGGGCCGCGACGCTCGCATAGGGGCCCTGATGCGGAAACGCGGCTTCCCTGCCTGAGCGGCCGCCCGTGGCAGCCTTCCATCGCGCCGGCTTTCGATTGTGTGAAATCGATGTGCGGGCCCGAATCTCAGGATTTCGCCGAAAACCGGCATCCGCGCATGCGCGGCCCAGAGGGTACATTTTCTCCCGTTGACTCTGGTCACGGATGGCCCTCGGGAGGCTTTGCCTGCATGAAGGACTCACTGCCCAAGCTCTTCGTCCTCGACACCAACGTCATCCTCCACGACAGCGGCTGCATCCGCAATTTCGAGGAGAACGACATCGCGATTCCGATCACGGTGCTCGAGGAACTCGACCAGTTCAAACGCGGCAACGAAGACATCCACTTCCAGGCCCGCGAGTTTCTCCGCCGGCTCGACGCGCTGACCGGCGACGTGCTCTCCGCCGAGGGCAGCCCGTTGGGACAGGGGCTGGGTTCGATCCGCGTGGTGCTGGGGGGCGGTGCTGACAGTCGGCTGCACGAATCGTTTCTGCAGGACACCCCCGACCACCGCATCCTGCGGGCGACTCTCAGCCTTCAGCAACAGTCGGCTCCGCGGCCCGTGATCCTCGTCTCGAAGGACACGAACCTGCGGATGAAGGCCAAGTCGCTCGGCCTCCGCGCCCAGGACTACACCTCCGATAAAGTTCAGGGATTCGACACGCTCTACACCGGCAAGCGGATTGTCGAGGGGATCGACTCCGAGGTGATCAACCGACTCTACGCCCAAGGGGGCAGGCTGCCCGCCGCTGACCTGCCGATCGACGAGCCACCGCGAGCCAACGAGAACTTCGTGCTGCGGAACGGCAGCAAGTCAGCGCTGGCGACCTACCGCAGGTCCGATGCGTCGTTCGTCCGCATCGAGAAGCAGACGTGCTACGGCATCAGCCCGCGGAACGCCGAACAGTCGTTCGCCCTGCAGGCACTGATGGACGATGACATCAAGCTCGTCACGCTCGCCGGCACCGCCGGCACCGGCAAGACGCTCCTCGCGCTGGCCGCCGCCCTCGAATGCCGGCAGCGTTACCGGCAGATCATGCTGGCCCGTCCGGTCGTGCCGCTCTCCAACCGCGACCTCGGCTTCCTGCCGGGTGACATCGGTGACAAGCTCGACCCCTACATGCAGCCGCTCTACGACAACCTCACCGTGATCCGCCACCAGTGCGGCGAAGACACACAGGCCGCCCATAAAATCCTGGAGATGCGGGAGTCGGAGAAGCTGATGATCACGCCGCTGGCCTACATCCGCGGCCGCTCCCTGCAGCGGATGTTCTTCATCATCGACGAAGCGCAGAACCTCACGCCCCACGAGGTGAAGACGATCATCACGCGGGCCGGCGAGGGCACGAAGATCGTCTTCACGGGAGACGTCGCCCAGATCGACCAGCCCTATCTCGACGCCCTGTCCAACGGCCTGAGCTACCTGATCCACCGCATGATGGGCCAGCCGCTCTACGCCCACGTGACGCTCGAGAAGGGTGAACGCTCGGCACTCGCGGATCTGGCCAGCGAACTGCTGTAGCGGGCCAGTGGCGTTACCGTTGCCGCCTGAGAAACCACCAGCCGGCGGCGATCTGCACAAGCAGGGTGATGAGCCCAGCCCGTGGAAGTCCCGACATCGCGAGCACCGCCCCGAACAGCAGGCTGGCCACGAACCCGGAGAGCTTGGTGCCCACCTGCATGAGTCCAAACGTCGCCCCGAACCGGCCACGCGGCGCAAGGCCCGCCACCGTCGCACGGATCACA
>CAYSPN010000632.1:0-3123 GCA_964432895.1 uncultured Candidatus Kuenenia sp. | reverse complement strand
ACCGTATCCTGGGAACAAAAACCGCCATAATCGCCAGCGTCATTGTCCATGCAAATCCACCAAGTTTCTTAGCAGTCCAGGCGGAGCCTGACTACGGCCTGTTGGCGGCCCTCTGGGCCACCGCTTCGCTATGGCCCAGGCGTCCGACGGAAGGCACAAGCGAAAGGCGGCCAAATCGCGTGGCCGCGACGGGCATGGCCCGCTAGATCGGGGGTCTTCCTTGTGGCCGTGCGCGGCGATATGCTGGGACATGGCTCACAGAAGGACGTGACCACCGCCGAACTTTTCTATCCGCGGCGGTGCGGGGGAGCGATGGTAGCAGGCATCAACACACGCTTGCGGTCTCAATAATTACGTATGGTGTCTCCGGAATTTCGCCGTGCTCCGGAATTTCGCTCGTTTTTCGTTGTTTGTCCCGTTTTTCGGTCACACTTTAGCCATCTGGAGTGATTTTGGTCGGTAGCGGCGGCAGCGAGCCGGTTTTCAGGCATGTGGCAATGGCATCGGTAATCGTTTGGAGCGGATTATGACCACGTTGGTGGAGCGTGCGATAAATGCTCATCAACACCGCCTGGGTGTCGGCTCCCCGACGGCTTCGGTTGGCATAGCTGTTCTTCCGGATGATCACCGCCGGGCGAATTGCCCGCTCCGCGAGATTGTTGTCAAAAGGCACGCCCGCCTTGTCGAGAAACGTGAACAGGTCGTTGCGATGGCGTCGCAAGCGTTTGATCAGTCGCTTGGCCTGGGCGTCTTTCCAAGGCGTGGCGATCAATGCGTCCAACCGTTCGTCGAGCCGCTGCCGGCGCGACGAGCGGCTCTCGGGCGAAAGCTCCGTTTGCCGCCACAACCGAATGGCGTCGCCCAGCAACCGCCGCAACTGCTTGGCAAACTCCGGCCAGTGTGCTCCGCCCCGCTGGTAGTGATCGACGGTGTGCACGTCGCGGAGCAGATGCGCCAGGCAACCCTGCCGGGCAGCGCAGACCACCGCGTTGTACGCGCCCCAGAAGTCGCTGACCAGCGTTCCTTGGAACTCGTCGATGAAGAACTTCCGCAACGCCGGTTCGCCCCGCGAGCGATCGATCAGATAGTAGGTCAGATCGTCGTTGGCGAAGGCCCACAACCAATGCGTCTTGCCGGCCACGCGCCACGAGGTCTCGTCGGCATGGAGCACCGCGGCGCGAAGGGCTTCTTCCTGAATCTGTTGATGCCACGGAAGAAGCGTCTCTTGCAGCCGCCCCCACATCTGCACCAGCCCGCCGGGCGTGAGCTTCAATTGCAGATGGTAGTTGAAGACGTCGATGATCTGCGAGAGCGTGTTGCCCAGGCCGTAGTGCATCCAGCCCGTCATGACCAATGTGCGATTGCCCAACGTGGCCTTCGGCAGGGCGTCGGACACCACCGGTTCGACCCGCTTTTTGCATCGCGGGCACCAGTCGCGATGGATCGTGTGTTCCGTGACCACCGGCGTGATGCCCGCGGGAATGTCTTCGGTATAGCGTGTTCGCGTCTCCCGGCAGCGTTGCAGCGGGCCTTGGCAATGCGGGCAGCAGTCGGCCCGATGCTCGCGACGCTCGTCGATCCGCTCCGGCGCCGGACGCCGAACGCCCGCATGGCCGTTCTTTTGCCCGGGCGTCTTCCGCCGACGAGAAGTCGTCGGCTTCTGATAGCCGGGAATCATGGCGGAGGGAGTCGTAGGCGTAGGTCTCGCCGGATTCAACGCCCCCAACTTTCGGGCCATGGTCAGCAACGCCAGAACCACCGCCTCGATTCCCCGAGAATAGATTTCCCTCGCTTGTTCCTCGGTCAACGACGGACCAAGCACTTTGTCCAGATCTACATCCGTGCATGTGGTGCTCATAGGAACTATATACGCACATACACCACTCCAGGGTTCACCACCACTTCACTTGGCTAAAGTGTTACACCAAAGGAAGTGCCGCGCAGGAAACCAAAACCCCCTGCTTACGACGAACCCTTACGCAGGTGACCTGCCCCCATTTTCTGTACCAGGGGTTATGAAAGTACGGGTTGGGTAACGGGTATCCAATGGGAGTTGAGCCGATGGCTTTCAAGATGGATTGTCCTAACTGCGCGAGAACCCTGAACGTCACCGAAAAGGCGCCCGGGTGCCCTGGCTTGATCGGACACATAGTCGTGTGCCGCTGCTTGCAAGCGTGCTTGTTCTCGTTCACTTCGTGCGGCGACACTGTTTGCCAGACAATGTGAACTGATGGAAGAGCCCGCAAACAGTGTCGCCTGGGGCGGAATGGCAGGCTCTTTCGCGGCAAGCAGTGGCACACGTGCGAGATGTCAGTGCCGCTTGCCGTCGCTCACTGGAGCCCCGGAATCTCGATCTTCTCTTCCTGCGCCGCCCGACGCAGCTTACTGAGGGCGCGGGCCTCGATCTGCCGGATGCGTTCCTTCGTTACGCCGAGTTCGGCGCCGACTTGCTTGAGCGTCTTGGGTTCCTTGCCTCGGCTGAGGCCGAACCGGGTGACGATGATCTTCTGCTCGCGGTCGTCAAGCCGGTCGAGGATCCGCTCCACCTGGCTTTGACGCTGCAAGTGGGCTGCTTCCTGCTCGTACTGGTCGCTCCGGGCATCCTCGGCCGCGGCGAACGTCTCGCCCTGGCTGGTGCGAAACCGCTCGCGGCGACGATGCTCGTCGGGAATGGTCCGCGCGAAGTTCTTCATGATCGCCCAGCTCGCATACGTGCTGAACTTATTGCCCCGCGCGAAGTCGAACTTCTCGACGGCTCGAATGAGCGACATGTTCCCGTCGCTGACCAATTCGAAGAAATTCTCCCTGGAGCCGACGTGCCGCTTGGCGATCGAGACCACCAGCCGCAGGTTGGCGCGGATGATCTCGTTCTTGACGGCCACCGACTGATCGTGAAGCCTCTCGATCTGCTCCATCAGCGCGGCCCGCGGCTGCGCCGGATCGAGCCGCTCGCGAAGCTTGCCGGCCTTTCGCTTCAGGTAGTTCATCTTGCGGAACAGGTGCCCTTCCTGCTCCCGGGTCAGCAGGGGCACCTCGTACAGACTGGCCAGGTAGGGCGGCAGGCCGCTGGGCAGCCGGGCCTTCTTGCCGGCCAACTCGATCTCCGGCAGCGGACCGAGGATC
>CAYSPN010000631.1:0-1571 GCA_964432895.1 uncultured Candidatus Kuenenia sp. | reverse complement strand
CCCGCAGATGGCCGAGGCGGCCTACAACCTGGGCGTCCTGGCGGCGAAAGAAAATGAGGCCGAAGCGCTGAAGCTGCTCCGGCAGGCCTACGGGCTGAGCCCGAACGTGAAGTACGCCTACACGCTGGCCTTCTACGAGCGCAAGGCCGGAAACGGCCCGGAGGCGGCGCGCATCCTCGCGGAGACGATCGCGGCTAAACCGGCCTCGGCCGATCCCTATCTCCTTCTGGCGGACATCTACGAATCGGGAGGCATGAGGGTGGAGGCCGCCCGGGTGTACCGGGAGGCCGCCGAAAATGAAAACCTCCCCGCCCGCGACCGCAGCGTCTTCGAGCGGAAAAGCCAGCTCATGCGCCGGTGAGCCCTCGCCGGCATCCGACAGAACCCCTCTGGACATCTCCCGGACGTAAAAGCCAAATAACCCCGGTCGATCGGTTTCGGCAGGCCTCCTGCCGCAGTGGGTCAGGGATGCAGAATGAAATTGTATGCAAAGTTGCTTTAGGGTACAGTTATCCATCACCTCTGTATTGATTTCCACCGACCGGCAATCGCGAGCGATGGGTGAAAGGCCGGCCCTTATGGATTCTCAGGCCGCAGCCAATCCCAAGACCAACAGACTGGACTGACAAAGCAACAAACGAAATCGTGCTGCAAAGGCGCGGAAAGGAGGCGTCATGAAGCGGATCCTGTTTCTGTTGATCCTGATCCTGCTGGTGCCGCTACCGGCCTCGATCGCCGGAGCGTCGGAGGAAAAACCCAACATTGTTTTCATCATGGCGGACGATCTGGGCAATGCGGACCTCGGCTATCGGGGAAGCGACATCAGGACGCCGAACATCGACAGGCTTGCGAACGAGGGCGTTCGGCTCGAAAACTTCCATGGTATGCCGGTGTGCACCCCGTCCCGCGCGGCACTGATGACGGGCCGGTATCCGATGCGTTACGGTCTGCAGACCCTGGTTATCTTCCCGAGCCACAGCTATGGTTTGCCGACTGACGAGCGGACCCTGCCGCAGGCACTGAAGGAAGCGGGTTATCGGACCATGATGGTCGGCAAGTGGCACCTGGGTCATGCCGACAGGAAGTACTGGCCGCAGAACCGCGGGTTCGATTACTTTTACGGCAACCTCGTCGGCGAGGTGGACTACTTCGCCAAGTCGCGCGGAGGCGTGGTCGACTGGCAGCGCAACGGCAAGTTCTTCACCGAGAAGGGCTACTACACGACGCTGATCGGCGACGAGGCGGTCAGGCTGATAA
Source organism: uncultured Candidatus Kuenenia sp. (assembly GCA_964432895.1). GTDB lineage: Bacteria > Planctomycetota > Planctomycetia > Pirellulales > UBA1268 > CAMCQY01. The sequence continues at coordinate 314 of CAYSPN010000631.1, read as the reverse complement.
ATCAGCAGAACAAGGACAAGCCGTTCTTCCTCTACTTTGCGTCGCTCGCGCCCCACGCGCCTTACCAGGCGACGAAGGCCGACCAGGATCGCTATGCATCCACGATCAAGGACCCGACGCGCCGCACCTACGCGGCGATGATTACGTCGCTCGACGACCAGGTAGGTCGCATGGTCGCCGCGCTGGAGAAGCGGGGCTTGCGCGAGAACACGCTGATCATCTTCAGCAGCGACAACGGCGGGCCCCGCAGCGCGGTGGTTGCGAGCGGAGCGCACTCCAAGGAGGAGCGCGCCGCGGGCGGCGTCAAGCAGGAG
>CAYSPN010000630.1:0-9849 GCA_964432895.1 uncultured Candidatus Kuenenia sp. | reverse complement strand
GCTGGTCAGGATGCCGATGGTAGGTTTGTGGGGGGGCATGGGGCGGCGGATTCGCAGGGAACGGTGGCGGCGGAAAAGTCTACCGGTTCGCCGCTCCGCCGGGCGAGAGCATGGTAGTATCCGAGGAATTCGATCAGGTTCATTCCACTTGTGCCAGTCAGGATGCGAGGGATGGCGACAGAGAGAGCGACTCCGCAGCGGGGGACGGCGGACGGCTGGTGGGATCCGTGGATTGCGGTCATCGTCGGACTGTTTCCTCTGGTCCTCGTCGCCATCGCCGCGATGATCGTGTCGGATTTCGCGATCAGCGTCGATGATGCGGTTTCGACGATGCAGCCGAACACGTCGGACACGTTCCGCCAGCTCGCTGCGGGGGAACTCCCGCTCTGGAGCCACAGCACGCTCTGCGGCATGCCGCTCTACGCCCGCGGCCAGGTGCTGCATCCGGGGTCGGTTGTAGGACATCTCATCGGCGTGTGCACAGGCCTGAGGGACCGCGAGGTCACGATCTCCTACCTCATTTATCTGATGCTGGGCACGTTCTCCGCGTGGCTCTACCTGCGGTACCACGGCTGTCTGCGAACGGCGGCCACCGTGGGGGCCATCGCCTTCGCCTGCTCGGGGCCGTTCTGGGGATTCTGGACCAACTGGAACACCTACGGCTGGGCGGCCGCGATGGTGCCCCCCATGCTGCTGGCGATCGACGTGGGGCTCGCGCACCGCGGCTCGCTCCGAGACGGCTGGCGGGAGGCATGCCTGATCGGCATGGTGCTCTCCGTGATGCTGCTCGTGGCCGATGCCCAACTGCTCGTCAAGCACGCCCTGCTCGCGAGTGGTTACGTGCTCCTGCGGGCGGATCGGGCAGCCTGGCGGCACGGCGTGCCGGTGCTCGTGGCGGGAGCCGCTCTCGCGGGCTGCTGCGGCCTGGCCCAGTGCCTGGCCGTCAGGGACTATGTCGGCCAATCAACGCGGGTCAACGAGGCGGGCGTCAGCCTCGAGGATTTCTTTCTGATGGGCATCCCGGTGAGCGGGCTGTTCGGCCTGGTCGATCCCTTCCTGCACCGTTTCTGGTATGCCTTCGGCACAAGCACGTTTCACGGAGCGGCGATCTCGATCGGTCCGCTCCTGCCGGTCGTGCTCGGCGTGTTCTTCACGCGAGCGTGGTGGAGCCGCAGCGTCACCCGCAGCGTCTCCGTGCTGACGGTGATAGCGTTGCTTCTGGCGATGGGCATCGCCCTTCCGCCCAACCGTCTGCTGCTTCTCGTGCCCGTGATCAACAACTTCCGTTGGCCGCTGCGTTGGATGCTCGAGGCATGCACCGTCGGATCGCTCGCGATCGGCTTGGCCGTGGACGTGCTGATCAGGCGGATCGACCACGCTGACGAAGACCGCATGTCGTGCCAGCGGCTTGTCCGCACCTGCGCGATCGCCTTCGCCATCGCCTGGGGCCTGCGGCTGCTCATCCCACAGGGCGGAGACCCAGGCGCAGCGAACACGGCGGTATCCAGCATCGGCTGGTTTATCGGTGGCGGTTCGCTGATCGCCCTGGCGGCCGTGGCCGCTCTCATGCCGACTGGAAAGATCGATACACCCCGTCTCTTTCGCCTCGTCGCAATGACAGTCTCGGTGGCTGGCGGCTTCCTCATTATGCCAGAGGCCCAGCGGCAGCGATTCTCAACGCCCGACCTGCGAAACCTCGCGTTGGCTCCACTCGATATTCCTGTCGGCGAGCATGAGCGGGTCTGGCCCTGCCTGACGATCCAGAAGCAGCGGGAACTCGAGCAGGGCGGAAACCTCGTCTACGGCATGCCGCACCAGTTCAACACGCGTTCGGTGAGTGGCTATTGCTTCCGGTTTCCCTGGCAGGGCTGGGGCCGATTCATGGGGCTGCAGGGCCAGATCGACTCCTTCGAGGCGTTTCATGAGATGGTTCTCGACCCTCAGCGGAAAGGTCTGCTGGGTCTGCTGCGGGTGGGGGCGATCGCCATCGCGGCCGACGACGAACCTTCTCGGAATCTTCTGGAAAAACATCCCGACTTTTCGTTGCAGCAGTCCACCGATCAGTTGCTCGTCTATCAACACACAGGCTTTCGCGAGCCGGCCTGGTTCGTGGAGGAGTTAGTCAGCATCCCGCCGACGCCCCTACCGCTGCACACGATCGACACCGCCCGCGTCGCCGTGGCCTGGGACCAGCGGCTGAAAACCCCGGTCTCAACGAAGTTTCGTCCCGGCAACCGCGTCGTCAGCTTCCAAGAACACCACTCAAAGATCGACCTGACCCTCGACTGCCCGGAGGAGGGTCTGCTGGTCGTCAATGACACCTTCTATCCCGGCTGGGAAGCGGTCATCGACGGCGTGCCTCGGCTGGTCGGCATGGTGGACGCGGGGTTCATGGGCGTGCCGGTGCCCAAGGGGGCCACGACCATCGCCCTGAGGTATCGTCCGCGGTGGCTGATCGGCATGTTGGTCTTCAGCACGTTGGCGTGGCTCTCGCTGGCTGCCGTCTTTGTGCTAAAAATCGTGCCCTGGCTTGTCCGCGGCTGGTAGGCGACCGTCAACGACGCGGTGAGACGCAATGGCTGATCTGTTGTCCGTGATCGTGCCCTGCTTCAACGAGGAGGCTGTGCTCCCGTTGACACACGACCGATTGCGTCGCGCGCTCGAAGCGATCGGCATGCCGTGGGAAGTCATCTATGTTGATCACGGCAGTCGCGACCGCACCCGGGAACTTCTCATGCGGTTCGCCGATGGCGATTCTCGTGTGAAGATGATCTCACTGTCGCGAAACTTCGGGCATCAGGCAGCCGTGACCGCAGGCCTCAACCATGCGGCAGGGGACGCTGTGGCGATCATCGATGCCGACCTCCAAGATCCGCCGGAGCTGATCGCTCGGATGGTGGAGAAGTGGCGAGAGGGCTACGACGTCGCCTATGGGCTGCGGACCGAGCGAGTCGGCGAGTCGGCCTTCAAAGTCTGGACGGCACAGCTCTTCTGCCGGCTCATGAACCGACTGTCGGACGTGCCGATCCCGCTGGATGTCGGCGACTTCCGGTTGCTCAGTCGCAGGGCCGTGGATGCTTTCAACGCGATGCCCGAGTGCGATCGCTTCATCCGTGGCATGGTGGCCTGGGTTGGATTCCGACAGGTGGCGGTGCCTTACAGCCGCGACCGTCGGCAGGCGGGGGTGAGCAAGTATCCACTGCGAAAGATGCTCCACTTTGCCTGGGATGGGATTCTCTCGTTTTCCGATGCCCCAGCCCGGCTGGCGACGACGGTGGGCTTTGTGGCACTCGGGATCGCGACTCTCGTGGCGTTGCAGGTGTTCATTGCCTATTTCTTCGCTCAGAAAACGACGCCCGGATGGACGAGCACGTTTCTGGCCATCATGTTTCTCGGTGGCGTGCAGAGCCTCTGCATCGGCATCCTCGGCGAATACATCGCCCGCATCTACCGCGAGGTGAAGCGACGCCCGCTCTATCTTGTGGCCGCGACCGCCAACCTGCAGCCACCGCCGTCTCAACCGGCCCTGCGGGGAGAGCGGGTTCAGGAATCCGCCGATCCCGTTCGTGACAAGGCTTCGACGTGAACGCCCCCGCGATCTCCGTCTGCATTCCCACCTACAACGCGGCTCCCTGGATCGCGGCCACGATCGATTCGGTGCTGGCCCAGACGCGTCGCGACTTCGAACTGGTGATTCTCGACGACTGCTCCGCGGACGACACGCTGTCGATCGTCAGGCAGTACGACGACCCCCGCATCCGCCTGCTCGTGCACGAGCGAAACCTGGGGGCGGAGGCGGCATGGAATCGACTGCTCGCGGAGGCCCGCGGCCGCTTCATGAAGCTGCTCTGCTGCGACGACCTGATCTATCCGACCTGTTTGGAGAGGCAGGCGGCCATTCTGGAGGACCCGGCCCGGTCGACCGTGGCTGCCGTGACGGGCCCACGCGACATCATCGACGATACCGGCACCGTCATCGTGCGGCGGCGTGGCCTGAAGCAAGCCGGCCGGATCGAGGGCCAGACGATGATCCGCCGCGTCGTGGCGTCGGGTCGCAACTGGATCGGCGAGCCGCTCGCGGTGCTCTTTCGCCGGGACATCGCCATCGCGTTGGGCGGTTTCGACGCCGCCGAGCCTTACTGTATCGACATCGACATGTGGTGCCGGCTGCTGTCGGAGGGGGATCTCTGGGTGGTGCCGGAGACGGTCGGGGCTTTTCGGGTCTCGCGGTCATCGTGGAGTTTTCGACTGGCGGGCAAGCAGGCGTCACAGGATCGGGCGTTTTTCGCGCGGATCCGCGACCAACTCGCTCCGTCGTTACCCCGGTGGCAGCTCTGGCTTGGGCAGGCTCGGTGCACGCGGGATGCGTTCTTCCGGCAGGTTCTGTATCTCTTGCTCTCGCAGCGACGGTCCTGCTATCCCCGCGACAGCACTTGATTCCTCCGGCATATTCGCGTGTCGAACGTGCGACGATACGCCCCGTTGACTGGCACATGCGACACTCGGAATGGTAGACTGAGCGAACGCGTTCGCTGGAATCCGGTTGAGGTCAGCAGGCCGACAGGCTTTATTGGGATGTGTCTGGGGGACTTCGGTGCCAAGCAAATCAGTGCAATGCCGAATCGGTGGCGGGAGCCATCTTGTCAGTGTGCTCAACCTCGGGGAGCAGGCACTCACGGGTGTCTTTCCCCGCTCCGCAGACCAAAAGGTTTCCTCCGGTCCGCTCGAGCTCGTGTGGGCCCCCAAGAGCGGCCTCTTACAACTCGCCCACCGGTTTAACCCGCGGGAGATGTACGGGCAGAATTATGGATATCGTTCGGGTCTCAACCAGTCGATGGTGCAACACCTCACGCACAAGGTAAATCAGCTTCTGCAGTTGCGATCGATTCAATCGGGCGACCTCGTCATCGACATTGGCAGTAACGACGGAACGCTTCTCAAAGCCTATGCCAACACCGGCGCCCGATGCCTGGGCGTCGATCCCACGGGCGAGAAGTTTCGCCAATATTACGCCGCAGACGTCGAGTTGATTCCGGACTTTTTCTCGAAAGACATCATTCACAAGCTCATTCCGAATGCGCGCGCAAAGATCATCACTTCCATATCGATGTTCTACGACTTGGAAGACCCCGTTGCGTTCGCCCGCGACGTCCATGACCTTTTAGACGACGATGGCGTCTGGCATTTTGAGCAGAGCTACATGCCTTCGATGCTTCGGCTGAATGCATACGATACGGTATGCCACGAACACGTTTCCTACTACAGCCTGGAGGTTGTCCGTTACATTCTCGACCGCGCCGACATGAAGATCGTCGACGTCATGATGAATTCCGTGAATGGAGGCAGTTTCGCCGTGACGGCTGCACGCAAGGCATCCGCACTACCGTCGAACACGCCCGTCATCGATTGGCTCCTCGCCGAGGAATACCGGCTCGGACTCCACACGCCGAAGCCGTTTCGGGATTTTGAGACTCGCGTATTCCAGCACCGAACCAGTTTGACCGCGCTCATTCGCGCCCTCAACGCGGACCGTAAAACGGTCTTTGGATACGGCGCCTCGACCAAAGGCAACGTTTTGCTTCAATTCTGTGGATTGGACGAACGAGATATTCCGTGCATCGCCGAGCGGAACCCGGATAAGTTTGGTTGCGTCACGCCAGGCACCGCGATACCGATCGTTTCAGAGGAAGAAGCCCGCCGCCGGTGCCCCGACTATCTGCTCGTCCTGCCCTGGCACTTCAAGCCAGGCATCATTGAAAGAGAGCAAGAGTTTCTTGACCGCGGTGGGCGGATGATCTTTCCATTTCCGGAAATCGAGATCGTTTAGCCGAGGCCTCCGCTGCCCGGGGCCTCCCATGGCTCGACCTCGCCCACCCCGTCCTTCAGCTTTTCACCGTCTCGTCTCTGCGATTGCCATCACTCGGGCCGATCCGACAATCCTTGTTTCGCTGCCGTGCGCCCTATGCCAAAAATCGCTTGGATCGTCGGGAGCGGCGGGCAGGACGGCATCTTGCTTGGCAGGCAACTGAAAGACGAAGGAGTGCATGTCATCGGCATCGGCCGCACAGGCACATCGGACGTCCATGGCAATCCTTTGGAACGCATCGACGTAGTGAACAAGGAATGCGTGACGAACGCTTTCCGGTCGATGTGCCCCGACGAAATTTACTATGTCGCCGCTGTTCATCAGCCGGCCGAATTTGCCGTCTCGGACATAGGGCGCCTCCATGCGGACAGTCTGGCCGTTCATGTTGAAGGGGTGCTGAACATTCTCGAGGTGATGCGCCAGCACCCCGGCGTGAGCCGCCTCGTTTACGCCGCCTCCTCCCACATGTTCGGATACCCGTCCTCAAGCATGCAGAACGAGGCTACTCCTTGGGCGCCGATCTGCCCGTACGGCATCACCAAAACCGCCGGAGCCAACTTCTGCCAGCACTACCGCAACGAATACGGGCTCAGCGCTGCTGTCGGCATTCTGTACAACCACGAATCCGTGCTCCGAAAGCCACAATTCATCAGCATGAAGCTCATCCAAGCGACCTATGCAGCGAAGCTTGGCCGGCTCGCCAAGCTCGAAGTCGGGTCGCTCGACAGCGTCGTGGATTGGGGATACGCGCCGGATTACGCCGATGCGATGATCCGCATGGCTAGGCACCACCCGTCCGACACCTTCGTCGTGGCCACGGGAAAGCCTCGCACCGTTCGAGACTTCGCCCGCATTGCCTTCGAAACGGTCGATCTGGACGCTGATGACTTTCTCGTGGAAAAATCGTCTTTGGTCAAAAAACCACGACGCACGCTTGTCGGCGATGCGTCGAGGCTGCGAAAGGCCACAGGCTGGAAGCCCTCGCTCGACTTCGAGGAGATGGTGCGTCGCATGACGAAGGAATACCACACCCTCATGCAACACTCCTCATCGTGCCCCGAAAAACCGCGTTGAGAAGCGGTTGAGGAAACCATGGAACGCACTCTTATTTTTGTGCCCACGTACAACGAGCGCGAGAATGCGCCGCTTATGGCTGCCGAACTGCTCCGACTGCCACTGGATACCGACGTCCTCTTCATCGACGACAACTCCACCGACGGAACCGGCACGCTCCTCGAGGGAATCGCCAAGAGAGAACAGCGACTGAGGGTTGTCCATCGGTCCGGGAAGCTCGGCATCGGCAGCGCCCACCTCGCTGGCATCGACTATGCCTATGCCAACGGGTATCGGTGGCTGGTTACCCTCGACTGCGATTTCACTCATTCGCCGTCCGATATACCACGGCTGCTGGCCGTCCGGGACGCCGCGCCGGTCGTGGTGGGATCACGCCATATCCGCAGCGGAAGCCTGCCCGGCTGGAGCGCCTATCGTCGTTTTATGACGAAGCTCGGCCATTTCATGACCAAGCAGGTGCTCGGGCTCCCATACGACGCATCCGGAGCATTTCGAGTCTACGACCTCGCCCGCATTCCCCATGGCCTGTTCAAGAGAGTGCGCGCTCTCAGCTACCATTTTTTCTTCGAGAGCTTGTTTCTGCTCCATCGGAACGGCATCGCTGTCCGCGAAGTAGCCATCGTACTGCCTGCTCGCACCTACGGCCACTCAAAAATGTCGTTGCGCGACGTCGTCCGCTCTGCAACGAGAATCCTGTCACTCGGCGTGCAATCCCGTTTCAAAAGTTTCCGCGTTGATCCGACGGCTCCCGCGGGCGCAGATGATGACTCCCAGGGCATCACTCACAACTGGGACCGCTACTGGAGTGACAAGTCCACGTCTGGCGGCCTCGCGTACGACGCCATCGCCAAGCTGTACCGCAACGGCGTCATACGACCGCGACTCAGAAGAGCCACACGTGGCTGCTTCCCGAAGGGGTCGCGGCTCCTCCATGCAGGCTGCGGCAGCGGCCAGGTGGACGTCGGACTGCATCACTTAATGCGCATCTCCGCCGTGGACCTGTCACCACAAGCCGTTCGGCTCTACCGACTTCACAACCCTGAAGCGGAAGAGGTTGTCCTTTCGGACATTCGCTCGCTGCCTTTCGAGAGCTGCAGTTTTGATGGCGTCTATAACCTCGGCGTTATGGAACACTTCGAGCCTCACGACATTATGTGCATTCTTCGGGAGTTTCACAGAATCCTGAAGCCGGACGGCAAGGTGTTAATCTTCTGGCCGCACTCGAAGGCGACGAGCGCTTTCGTACTTGACAATGTGCACTATTGGTCCCGTCGCGTATTACGCTCCGACATACAACTTCACCCGCCGGAGGTAACGAGAGTCCGATCCCGGATGGCGATTGCGCCATTGTTCGAAGCAGCAGGCTTCCGCATCGATGCGTACCGGTTTGGACCGGGCGATTTCTGGGTGCAGGCAGTCATCACCGCCTCCAAGCGAGAGGACAGCGTGCCATGAGACCAAGATCTGAGGAGCCTTCGGCCGGCCTCGTCGAGGTGCTGGTGAGCGTGGCGCTGTCCGTATTCCTGCTGGCCTGCCATGGCCTCTTTTTCATTTCCGCAGGAGGGCTCTGGCGCGATGAGACCAACAGCGTGCAGATCGCCACGATGGATCGGCTCGCTGACATCTGGCCGGAACTCGAGCACGACTCGTTTCCGCTCCCATGGTTCTTGTTCCTTCGCGCGTGGCATGCGGCAGGGCTCGGATCGGCCGATCAGTCGTGGCGTGTGATCGGCCTGCTCGTCGGCCTGACGTTGGTATGCGTTCTGTGGTTGAGCGGACGACTCCTTCACGAAGACGGTCGCTGGCGACTGCCTCTCGTGGCGACCTTTTTGATCGCCATGTGCCCCGCAACGCTTCAGGTGGGCGACTCACTGCGGGCATACGGGACTGGCATGATCCTGCTCATATGCGCGATCGTGGCCACGTGGCGATACACGACCGCGCCCAGCCGGCCGCGATGGTGGATCATGGCCATAGCATTTTTGACGGCCGTGCAGATCCTCTTCTACAACGCCATCGGGGTTTTCGCGCTGGGAATGGCATCGGCAGTCATGGGCGCTCGCCGTAGATCATGGAGAGCGGCACTGGCGCCCCTGGTCGCGGGTGCGATTTCCGCAGCCTCGTTGATCGTCTACGGCGATATGTTCCAGCGAATGGCCGGCTGGAACTTTCTTGTAAAGACGGACATGTCGATGCCCTTGCTCTTCCATTCGCTCAACTCGGCTCTTCATCACTTCGCCACCGGTATCGCCAACGCCAGTGCGCCCTTGATCCCACTACTTCCCACGTTCGCACCGCTGGCGATTTACGTCACAGCGGTACTCTGTGCAATCGCGGCATGCGTCGCCGACGCTCGCGGGGGGTCGGCGCGACACTGTATTTCTCGGGAAGTAACCACGCCACCGGCTTCCCCGGAGACGATATCGTCACAAGACCGGGCTTGGTTCTGTGGCGTGGCACTGAGCATCTACGTCCCACTGTACCTTCTCGTCCTATGGAAGCTGAGCTACGTTCTTCACCCACGTTATTTCCTCGGATTGATCGCCTTCACGGGGATTCTCGTAGACATGGCACTCGACACCCGACTTTCCGCCACGCAACGGAGGGTGTTGCTCCGGGCTAGTGGCGTCGGAATCCTTTCCCTGATGGCGGCGACGGCGATGGTACGGGTGGCGATGTGCCGCCAGACGAACGTCGATCTGGCATCGCGGTTTCTCGAGGCGAACACGAAACCGTCGGACCTGATTCTCATTTCCCCGTGGTATCTCGGCGTGAGTTTCGATTACCACTTCCGAGGCACGTCTCGGTGGATGACGATGCCTGTCATGGGTGACCTGTCGATTCATCGGTACGACGAATACGTGGCGAACGCTCGCGATCCGAATCGCAACGACGAGATTCCAGCGGCG
>CAYSPN010000629.1:0-2561 GCA_964432895.1 uncultured Candidatus Kuenenia sp. | reverse complement strand
GCTACCGCTGTCGGCGGCTCGGCCGGGTCGGCTGCCTGATTGTTCTCCCGCACCGTCACGGTGATCGCACCCTCGATTGGGATCGTCTTCTGGTCGGTGACCAAGACGGCTGTGAGCGTGAGATCGCGGTTTACCACCGGCGTGCCGTCGGCCGTGGTGCCGGTGCCTACGCTGTCGAGATACGGCTTGATCGCCCCCCGTAGCGTCTTGTCGGTGGCGGGCCGCGACGTGTCGCCGATGAAGTTGCGGAGGTCGGCACCGGCGAGCACGTATTCCTGCGCGCGGGCGTCGAACGGTGGGGCGGGAATTGAAAAGGTTCCGGCCGTCGTGCCGGTGGCCGTGTCGCGGAGCGTGAACGTGAGGGCCGCCTTCGCCGGTGCGGCAAACACCGACGGCACCGCGATCCTGATCGTGTCGGGAGACGACTCAAAGAACTCATTCACCCGCCATGTGCCGGCCTTGGTCTTGGTGGCGGTCAGCCGCACGACGTTGCCCGAGGCAAACGCCAGCGTGCAGCGGTCGGTCGCGGTGAATTCGCGGTCGGTGCCAGTGACGGGGATCAGCAGGCGGCCGCTCACACCGTAGGGCGTGGCCAGATGCACGTCGACCACCTCGCGGGCGTGGCAGTCGGGCGTGCAGCCGCAGGCATCGGCGGGCAGGCCGACCGTGGCATCCGCCCCGGCATCGAGCGGCGGGAGCGAGAGCCGCAGCGACGGCCGGGGCTGTACGGAGGGTTGTGCGGAGGGCTGGGATTCGGCCGCTCCGGCCGCCGCGGCCGGAGCGGGCAGGGGCTCGGCGTTGCTGGCGAGGCGGATGCCCGTCGGGCGGCGGCGGATGGCAGCCGTGCCGCAGCCGCCCGCGCCGCGGCACTGTGGGGCCGGGGTGATCGTCTGCACCCCCGGCGGGATCTCGGCTTGCAGGAGCTGTCGGCTCAGGAGCGTCGTCTTCACGGGGCGGCCGCCGGCGATGACGTTTGTATCGTGCACGCTGAACCCCTTGCCGACCAGAAAGACGACGGTGGTGCCGGCGGGATCGACGCCCTGCGTTCCATACCAGCCGATCAGCTCCGGCGCGAGGTCGGTGATGCCGGTGTTGAAAAGTTCAAAGCCGCCCGCCGTGTTTTCGGCGGGGATCTGCGCGAGCATCGTCTGCAACGGCAGCATGCGGTCGAATTGATCGATGCTGCGGAGCAGCAGGCCCAGATCACGGGAACCGCAGGCATCGGCCGATTGGCTGCAGCGGGCCGCCGTCTGCTGCATCGATTTGACGCTGCGGGAGAGGAGCATCGCCTGCCGCATGCTCTGGTCGGTGACCTTGGGATGCGTGAGCGAAAACCAGTTGGTTCTCACATCAAACGTCACAAACGGCACGAACGACGGCATCACGATGATCGCCGTGCACTCCCGCATGCCCGGCTCGAGGCGACGCGAGGCGAGGTCGCGGGTGGTGGAAGACGTGCCGCAGAGGGTGTCGGTGAGGGTGGCGAGGTTGCCCCGCGTGGGCGGCGGCTGGATGCGGGGGTAGAACCGCCAGCCGAAGGTGTCGGTGCCGTGCGTGAAGCCGACGGCGGTCTTATTCAGCGAGATGGTGGCCAGATCAGTCTCCAGCCGGCGGGCGTAACGGGCGAGGGCCTGGCCGTTGGCTCGGCCGCTGGCAAACGCCATCGCCATCGCCATCTGCATCTCGCGGCGCTGGGCATACTGTTCTTCGACGTTCTGCTCCTGGCTGACCGGATCGAGTGCAAACACTCTGATCGGCCACCGACGGCGGACGTAGTCGTTGAACGCGGCCCGGGCCTCTGGGCTGGGATGGGGCCCGTAGAATGGTCCCGCGCAGGCTCCGAGCGTGTGGCTTGCGTGGCCGGCGACGCCGCTCTCCCGCATGTCTGTGGCGAGCCGCTCATCGAGCAGGGCCGATTCCACGAGGATCGCCCAGGCGAGCACGGCGGTGGTGGTTTCTGCGACGCCGAGGGAATCGAAGAAGGCCTGCCGACGGAGTGCCAGCTCATCGATCCGGCGGCTGCGGATGAGTTCGGCGAGGTTCCAGCCGGGCAGCTCGGCCCAGACATGCTGCTGTCGCTCCTGTGCCAGGAAGTCGTGGGCGGCCTGAAGCTCCTCGCCGAGAAACCCACGGACCTGGGGATAGTTGATGCAGGGGGTGTTGGCTGGGTCGGCGCCGAGGGCTTCGTAGGTGCTCTGGAGCAGGATCACGACCTGCCGCTGGCCGATCACGTCGACCATCTGCTCGGGCGGCAGCGGCATACGGGCCCGCCGCATCTTGGCCGTGGGCACCGAGACCGACCGCGATCGGATGCCTTGGATGGTGGCGGCGGAGAGATCCCGTCGCTGGCGCTCAGGGCTTGTATGAGACAGCGTTTCATCCGAATAAAAGCCCCCGGCGGAAGCCGGGGAATGTCGCATGGATGACATCTCATCGCTCGCGCTCAATGCCGCGCGGACGGCGGCGGTATTCATGGCAAACGTCAGCCCCGGCGCGAGCATGTCGACGATGTCGTTGAGCACGAGGGTGCGGAAGGTGGTGGGCAGGAGTTCGTCGCCGAG
>CAYSPN010000628.1:0-6288 GCA_964432895.1 uncultured Candidatus Kuenenia sp. | reverse complement strand
CGGCAATCGCAGAATGACTTTCTGGCGACGACCGGTGAGTTCTCAAACTTCGAGCTGACGCTGAAATGGCAGTTGGAAGGTCGCCGACCGAATGGTGGCGTGCAGTTCCGCTCGATGCGGGTGCCGCGCAGCCACAAAGTCTCCGGGTACCAGGCAGACCTCGGTGCGGGGCACGATGGGGAGCTCTACGACGAGAGCCGTCGCTCGAAGCTGCTGGCCGGGCCATCCCGGGAAGTGCTCGCGAAAGCGGTCCGGCCGCCGGGTGAGTGGAACGACTACCGTATCCGCGCGGAAGGAGCCCGAATCCAAATATGGCTCAACGGTGTCCAGACCGTCGACTATACCGAGAGCGACGCATCCGTGTCGCGTTCTGGAATCATCGCGATGCAGATTCATGGCGGCGAGCCATCGATCGTGCGGTACAGGGACATCGTGATCGAGGAGCTGAAAGCGGCGGCAAAAACACCCGCCGCCTTCAGGCTGATGCCGAACGACAGCGTGGCCCTCGTCGGTGGTGCAAACTTCGAGCGCACGCGGTTCAATGCCTTTCTGCAAACGAACCTGCTGGCAGCATCCGCTGCGAAGCCGCTGCGAGTCCGTAATCTCTCGTGGGAAGGCGATACCGTTTTCGAGCAGTGGCGCGACGTGAACTTTCCCAGCCTCGCGCAGCAGCTCGAGCAGGTGGGGGCGACCGTGGTACTGGTGCAGTTCGGCCAGATGGAATCCCTTGCCGGCGCGGAGAGGCTGCCAGACTTTGTCAGGGCATACGACAAGCTGCTCTCGCTGATCGAGCGACCATCGCGGCGCATCGTGCTCATCTCGCCGCAGCCATTCGAGAATCCGCAGCAGGCACTTCTGCCGGACCTTACTCGGCACAATGCAGATGCCAAACGATACGCCGATGCCGTGCGTGACCTTGCCGCACAGCGGGGACTGTTTTTCGTCGATCTCTACGCGCCGCTTGCAGCGCGGGCAAAGGGCTCGCCGAGACTCACGGATAACGGCCTGCATCTCAATGGGCATGGGCATGAAGTCGTGGCGGATGAACTTGTCCACCAACTCGGCCTCGCGCCGGGGGCGACGACTTCGCACGAGCGACTCCGCGCCGCGGCCATGGAGTTCGAGCGGCTGTGGTTTGATTCGTGGCGGCCGATGAACTGGGACTTCCTGCAAGGGGCGCACACTGCGGTGCCATTCAGCCGGAGCTGGAAGGACGGCGAGCAGCGGATCTTCCCCGAGGAGATGAAGGAGTTTCAGCCCATCCTCGATGCGGCCGAAGCCAACATCGCGCGGGTGATCGCGGGCGGTGAGTGCAAGCCTATCGAGCCGCGCAGCAGCATCCCGACCGAGGAACCGTCGGTGAAGCCGCAGACGCCAGACGAGGAACTGGCGACCCTCGAAGTGCATCCCGACTACGAAGTGAATCTGTTTGCGTCGGAGAAGGACGGCGTCGGCAAGGCGGTACAGATTCGGTGGGATGAGCGAGGGCGGTTGTGGGCGCTGTGCATTCCCGATTATCCGCAGGCGAAGCCTGGTGCACGGCCGGCGAACAAGCTGGTGATTTGCGAGGACACGGACCACGACGGCCGTGCCGACTCGTTTCACACCTTCGCTGATGAACTGGAAATGCCGCTCGGCTTTGAACTGGGAGACGGCGGCGTGTATCTCGCTGCGAGCACCGGCCTGTGGCATCTGAAGGACACCACGGGCGGCGACCACGCCAACGAGCGGCGACTTGTGCTCGGCGGCTTCGGCACGGGCGACACGCATCAGACGATCAACTCACTCAGTTGGGGCTTCGGCGGCGAACTGTGGTTCACGCAAGGGAACGCCATCTACTCGCGGGTGGAGACGCCCTACGGCATCGAGCGGCACGACCGCGCGGGACTGTGGCGGCTGCGACCGCGCACCGGGCATCTCGACACGTTCTTCAACAACTCCTCCGCCGGCGCGAACAACTGGGGCATCCTGACGGATGACTTTGGCCAGGTCTTCCACAAGGAAGGCGCGGGCAACGGCGGCTACTACTCCGTGCCGGGGCTCGTACGCACGCCGCTGCCCGTGAACTCGAAAAGCATGAATATTTTCGTCTCTCGTGCAGCGAAGACGGTCGGGTTCGACCTCATCCGCACCCGCCATTTCCCGGACGAGCTGCAGGGTGCGGTCGTCATCGGCGGCGTCTACGACAACACGCTTCAGTTGCATCAGTTCGGCTGCAAGGACGGCACCTACTGGAGCCAGCACGACATCAACATCATTCAGACGAAGAACAAATCTTTTCGGCCTTGCGATGTGCGGCTCGGGCCCGACGGCGCGGTCTATTTCGCTGATTGGTACAACCTGATCGTCGGCCACTACCAGGCCTCGTATCGTCATCCCGACCGCGATCTCGTGCATGGCCGCATCTGGCGCGTGGTGCGAAAAGATCGCCCGCTCGTGCAGCCTGCGGAGCTCGCCGGCGTGAAACTCACGGCGTTGCTCGAGCAGCTCGATTCGCCCGAGCGCTGGACGGCGTATCAGGCCAAGCGGCTTCTTTTCGGCCACGACACAAAGGAGGTGGTCGATGCGGTCGACGCATGGGTGTCTGGGCTCACCGCCGGCGACACCCGAGACGAATACCGCCGCCTCCAGGCCCTCGCGGTGTACGAGGCACACGAGACACCGCGTCCTGCGCTCCTGAGGTCGCTGCTGCGATCGCCGGACGCGCGGGTTCGCGCTTATGCCACGCGGACGCTGTCGACCTGGGCACGCGACGGCGCACTGCCCGACGCGATCTCATTGCTGGAGCCGCAAGTCGCCGACGAAGACCCCATCGTGCGGCTCGAGGCCATCGTCGCCGCCAGCTACGTGCCGGATGCCCGTGTCATCGCCGTGGTTACCCGCACCCTGGATCACCCATGTGGTCCCTACCACCAGCACGCGCTCATCAAGACGCTGGCCGCCACGCGACCACTGTGGGCCACCGCGGTCGCGGACGGCACGCTTCACCTCGATAAGGAAGAGCACTTGCTGTTCGTCCTGCAGAACGGCGGAATGGATGGAGCACGGGAGCTGTTGCGAAAGCACATCGAAGTCAGCCGCGGCACCACCGTCCCGAGTGAGTGGCTGAAGTCGCTCGCTGCCATCGGGAATGCGAGCGACGTGCGTTTCGTGTTCGAGCGCGGAGTCGGAGAAGCTGAAGTTCTCGAGGCACTGGCCGACTCATCAGCCGCGCGACGTCATCGCCTGAAAGACGTCGCACCCGTGCTCGAACCCCTTCTGGAAGGCAGTGACGAATCCCTGCGTCTCCAGGCTGTGCGGCTCGCTGGCCTGTGGAAACTTGAGTCGCTCGCGGACCGCGTCCGCGGCATCGCCACCGATGATGCGACTCCCCTGGCGATGCGCAAGGCGGCGATCATCGCGTTGGGCGACCTCTCTGGCGTGAATGCCGTGCCAGAGTTGCTCAAAGCGTTGCAGAGCGCCACGTCCGCCGACGTGCAGAGCGTCGCTTTGGAGGCGCTTATCGCTGTGAGTCCGGTCGAGGCGGCGCAGCAGGTGCTCGGCCGGATCCGCACCGCCAGCCGGGCACAAGAACTGACCACGCTGCTCAAGTCCATCCTTTCCAACACCGAAGGCAG
Source organism: uncultured Candidatus Kuenenia sp. (assembly GCA_964432895.1). Taxonomy (GTDB): domain Bacteria; phylum Planctomycetota; class Planctomycetia; order Pirellulales; family UBA1268; genus CAMCQY01. The sequence continues at coordinate 2,671 of CAYSPN010000628.1, read as the reverse complement.
CGGGGCGTTCGCACGGGCACTCATGGACCCAAAGGCGGCGGAAAGCAAGATTGTGTCGCCTGCCATGGGCGTCATCTCGCCTGACAAGGCGAGGCTCACGCTTCAAGCGTGCAACCTCATTGGCCGCACCGACCGTAAGATATCCTCGTTGCTCATGGGCCTTGCCGGCATCAACACCACGCTGCCCGCCTACACGACGGAATACGTGAGCCTGATCGTCCGACGAGCCCGGACCGAAGGTAATGCCGTCGAAGGACGCAGAGTCTTCGAGCAAGCCGGCTGCGTCGCCTGTCATGCGGTCAACGGCATCGGCGGCAAAAGCGGCCCCGATCTTTCGGCCCTCAGCCGCGGCCTGCCGATCGATATGATTGTCACTGAAGTCGTCTGGCCCGCCCTCAACGTCAAGGAGGGCTACGAGGCGGCCACTGCTATCATGGAGGACGGCACCGTCATCACGGGCTTCAAGCACGCCGACACCCCCGAGACGGTCGCCATCCGAGATGTCACGAGCGGTGAGGTGAAGACCATCGAGCACGCCGACGCCATGCAAATCAAGATCGGCGGCACGGTCATGCCTGATGGCCTCACCGCCACCATGACCGAGCAGCAGCTCGCCCATCTGATTCGCTTCCTGTCGGAACTCGGGAAATGAAGCTCCTGGGCAATCCTGCTCGGCACGACATGATTGGCAAGGGTGAATTTCAGCAGCGGCTGATCGTTGCGGCTGAGCTCGATCTCGATCTCGCGGTCGCGTGCGCGGAGGCGGATGCGATTGGGCGCGGCCACCGGAAGGCTCAACGCCGGAACCTGCGGCGACGCCAGTTGCCGCATGACGGGCGGAGACGCGGTGTGGTCCCAGGCGAACAGGTCGAGGCGGTTGTAGGTGCCCATCCAGTGGGAGATTCGGTAGCCCTTGAGACCTTGCGGGTCGGTCCGAAAATCGACGGTCATCAGCGGTGCCCGAAGGGCCTTGGGATGCGGCTCGACGGTGAAGGTCAGGTCGAAGTCCTTGACCCCGGGCGTGACCAGCATGTGCCGGTTGCCATTGTTCACGGTGACGCTGCCCCCAACTTGGTACCAGCCGGGTTGTTAGCCATGCAGGGTCCAGAGCCGCACCCCATCGACCGCTCGTCACAACGTCCGACGCTTGCCGAATTGTTGTTGGCCGTCCTACCCTTATCCTTCGGTCGCGGGCTCGAAGCGACCAGCTTCTCGGAGAACAAGTATGCGAATTGTGATTTCCCTGCTGATGCTTTCCACGTTGCTTACGGCGGCAACGGCTCACGCTGAGCCGCCGCCAAAGCCCGAGACGATCGACATCGACGGGCACACTGGCATGCTGTATGCCGCTCCCGCCCCCGCACCCGGCAAGCCGTGGGTACTGTATGCCCCCACCTTTGCGGGCCTTTCACTGACGCAGCGGAAGGCGTACTTCGACGGCTTCCGTCAAGCCGGCATCGCCATCGCGGGCCTCGATCTCGGCGAAGTTCGTGGTGCGCCGTCCAGCACTGCGGAGTTCGGCAAGTTCTACGACGAACTGGTCGATCGCGGCTATTCCCCCAAGCCGATACTGATCGGACAAAGCCGCGGCGGTTTAATGATGCTCGGCTGGGCCATGCGCCACCCCGACAAAACCGGCGCGTTCGTCGGCATCTACCCCTGCTGCAACCTCGAAACGTGGGGCATGAAGAACTTAAAGGCCACACTCCCCGACTATCAACTCACCGAAGATGAGCTGCGCAAACGGATGAAGGAGTTCAACCCGGTCGACAATCTCGACGCCATGATCAAAGCCAAGCTGCCGATCTTTATCGTCCACGGAGACATCGACAAAGCCGTGCCGATCAAAGAAAACACACTGCTGCTCAAAGAACGCTACGAAGCCGGTGGTGGGCCGATCACTGTAAAAATCATACCCGGCGAAGGACACGAGCCGACGTCATCGTTCTTCGAATGCCCCGAGTTATATGACTTCGTCGTCAAACAAGCCGGCGGCCGCCCGACCCCCATGCCGACAACGCGGGCGCTAGCCACACCTGCGCCGAACCCGTGATGCGATAGAAATCGGGCGGAAAAGCCCTGCTGAAATCGAGCTTCACGCCGCTGAACGGGCTATTCTTCGTCCTTCGTGCCGGTTCGATAGTCTTCGACGATGTTTACGATGCGTCCGCCATCGGCGAGCAACGGGCTCGCCTCACAGGAGACGTTGAAAACGCCCGTGAGGTTCGTGTCGATCACGGTCTGCAACTCCTCGGCTGTCGTTTATTCAGCGTGCGATCCCAGATGATCGCCGCATTGTTGACGAGGATGTCGAGCCCGCCACACCGGCCGTCGATCTCCTCCATCATCGCCGTCACCTCGTCCGCGTTCCGAACGTCCGCCGCGACCGGGAAGGCCCGCGACCCGAGTGCCGCGCACGACTCCTCGGCCAACCGGGCATTGTGGCCAGCGGCGTCGGCAAAGTAGTTGACGGCGACGGTGCAGCCGGCCGCATGAAGCGCCGCTGCCGTGGCACGGCTGTACAGCACATGATCCGAGGGCGGCCGCATCGGGCCACGTCGTCTTCTCCAGCGCACCAGCGACCTGGATCCCGGAGGATGTGGCGCCGCTGTATTTTGACGACATCCGGCTGGAAACGCCCGACCGCATGGAAACCATCCGGCCACTCTTC
>CAYSPN010000627.1:0-2557 GCA_964432895.1 uncultured Candidatus Kuenenia sp. | reverse complement strand
GGCGAAGATCGCCTCGATCTCCACGGGAACACCGGCGGGCAGCGATCCCGCACCGACCGCACTCCGCACGCCGACGCCGAGATCAGGCCCCCAGATCTCGGCGAAGAGCTCGCTGCAGCCATTGATCACGTAGGGGTGCTTTTCAAAATCGGGCGTGCAGTTGACCGCGCCGAGCAGCTTGACCACGCGGGCGATCCGGTCAAGGCTGCCAAAGCTGTCGATGAGCGTGGCCAGGATCGTGAGGCCCACCTGCCGGGCGGCGGCCTTGCCGGCGTCGGCGTCGAGTTCCTGACCAATGCGTCCCTTCATGAGCGTGCCGTCGGCGAGCATCGGCAGATGGCCCGACAGATACGCATGCGGCCCGACGATCAGGCAGGGCTTATAAAGGCCGGCCGGCTTGCCGACGGTGGGGAGCGTGAGGCCGAGCGATGCGAATCGGCCATGAGGCGAGAGGGTAGAGGTCATGGGGTGAACCGGTCGAGGCCGGCTGTGGAATAGAGAAAAATCTGGAAGGATCGCGACTGAACTGCAGCGGCAGCGGATGAGTGCCGTGAAAATAGCGTGTCGGCCCGGTTTGGTGAATGCCCGCGGCGGCCGTGCGGGTCAAAGCCAACGTCGACAGCACCGGCCCCCCGCGAGTCGCCTAGCCCCGTTTCTCAATCGCCCGGAGGCGGGCCGGCGTGAGGCCCGTGTGGCGGCGGAGGAATGTCGTCATGTATTGCACTGACGGGAAGCCGGTGCGGACCGCCACTGTCTTCAGTGGCAGGTCGGAGTTGGTGATCAGGCGGCGGGTGGCCGCGAGCCTCAGGCGAATGTATTCCTCGTGGATCGATCGGCCCACCGTCGCCTTGAACCGCGATTCGAGGCTGGCACGCGAGAGGCTGACGGCGGCGGCCAGCGCTTCGACGGCAGGCCTCCTCCAGGGCGTGCGGCGAATGGCATGCAATGTCTGGAAGACCGCGGGGTCGCTCGTCGCCAGCGTGTCGGTCGACGCCCGGGCCACGACCCCGATGGGTGGCACCACGATCCGCTGCGCGACGGCCTGACCGCGGTGTTGATGGCCGCGGCGGCCCCGTCCGGTCAATGTTTCCCCGGCAGTTTGCATGAGCCGGTCGAGCATGGCGGCCGCCTCGTAGCCGATGCGGCGCGCCGCCTGATCGATGCTCGACAGCGACGGGTCGGTCAGTTCGCAGATCATCTCGTCGTTGTCGACGCCGAGCACCGCCACGTCGTGCGGCACACGCAGACCGAGCGTGCGGCAGGCCTCGAGCACGTGCCTCGCGCGAACATCGTTGCAGGCCATCAGCCCTAGCGGCTTCGGAAGCTGCGTGAGCCAGCGGGTGAGTTCGCCCTGCAGTTCGGCCCAGCGACGGGCGTTGCCATGGCGACCGGTGAACGTGTGGCAGGGCCGCTTGACGCGATCGCAGGCCCGTGTGAACGCCGCCGCCCGCTCCTCCGACCAGCCGCTCGTCGTCGTCCGCGGATAGCCGCAGAAGGCGAGCGTCTCGAAGCCACAGGCGAGCAGATGCTCCGCACCGAGCCGGCCGATGCAAGCGTTGTCGGTGTAGATGTAGGGGATGCCTGACGCGGCATCGTGCCAGCCATAGCCGCCGCCCACGCCGACAACGGGCACGTCGAGCCCACGAATCGCCGTGGCAACGCGGCGGTCGTCGAAGTTTGCGATGATCCCCTGCCCGTGCCAACTGCCCAGGTCGGGTAGTTTCTGCAGCGGATCCTCCTCGACGTAGAGGCTCCAGTGCGTCTGTTCACGGGAAAACTGGGCCACACCGGCGATGATCAGCCGATCATACGGCCGCGCTGCATCGAGGATGACGGCGATGAGCGGAGCGGTTGGCATGGGCGAACCAGTTCCAGATGGAAGCGGTCACTGGCTGAATCGCGGGAAGGGACTTCAGGCGGAGAGCAGGTGCTCCAGCACGAGCCGCTCGAGCGATTCGTAGTCTCGCGCGGCGATGCACTGCTGGGCCGTCGCGTTGGGGAACGACCGCACCTTCTCGACCAGCCGCAGGAACACCGCCTTGCTCGTGGCCAAATGGGCCGTGGCCGACTCGGCTTTTTGTGTCCGCTGGGCCTTCACGTCGAAGCCGACGAACGCGCCCGACGCGGCGTAGTTGGCCGACTCGAGCACGCGGACCTGGTCGAAGGCACCGCGGAGGTTGGCCGCGCCGAAGACCTTGTCCTGGTCGAACTTCAGGCCATTTTGGTCGTTCAGGTGCACGCTCCAGAGCTTGCCGGCGGCCAGCGCGAAGCCCATCTCGTCGGAAGGATCGAGGCCGGCCAGAATGGCGTGGGCCGATTCGATCAGCACGCCCACCCGCGTGGGATCCAGCGAGCGGGCCCCGAGCGCCAGTGCATGGCCGATCGTCGGCACGAAGGCATGGTCGACCGGCTCGTTCGGCTTCGGCTCGATGGCGATCCGTGCCCGGGGACTCGCCGCCAGAATCACGTTGATCGCGTCGAGCATCTGCTGCGAGGCGTCGATCGGATTCTTGCTCTCACGGACGGCGGTGCCTTCGCGGGCGGGCCACATCACGAT
>CAYSPN010000626.1:0-6304 GCA_964432895.1 uncultured Candidatus Kuenenia sp. | reverse complement strand
CATCCGTGGCCACCAGCCAGCAGCGGCCGGCAGTCGTCGTAGGAATGTCATCAGGATGAAACCACTCCCACCCACAAACGTGCCCTTCCGACGGATCAATAAGAAGGCACTGGTGCTGCTGTGTCTGCATGCCTTGCTCTTTGCCGTCGTCTTCTGCTTTGCATTCTTCATCCGCAGTGACTTCAGCGTGGCGGCGACGTGGACGTGGCTTTCCCCTCGCACGCTCCTTGGCGTCGTGGTGATCAAGACCTGTATCTTCTACGCCCTCGGCCATTGCCATGTGTCGTGGCGGCGGGTGTCGTTCAACGACCTCACGAGCCTGGTCTGGGCCGCGACGCTTTCGATGCTCGTGCTCACGTCGTTGGAATCATTGCTTCTCACCTCAGGACGGTTCGGCGAGTTCCAGAGGGTGCCGCGGAGCGTCTTCGTGCTTGACTGGGCGGGGACGGTGCTCGCGATCGGCGGCATCCGGGCGCTGTGGCGGAGCATTCGCGAGGAGTTGCGGCCTCTTTTCACGAGCAGGCCGGTTCGTACGGCGTTGATCATCGGTGCCGATGAAGCGGGCGAACTGCTCGCCCGCACGCTCATCTCGGTGAAGAACATCCAGTATTTCGTGGTGGGCTTCCTCGACGACGACCCTGGTTTGCTCCACAACCGCGTGGCGGGCCTGGAGGTGCTCGGCGACATCGACAGCGTCGGCCGGGAAGTGGAGCGACGGCGGGTTGACGAGGTGATGGTGCGGTCGGGCAGCCTTACCGGCAAGCGGTTTCGAGAACTGCTCGAAACCTGCACCGCCGCGGGATCGCAGGTCAAGGTCATGCCTGCCATCGATGAGCTGCTGGCGGGCCACGACAATTCCCTGCATGTGAAGCCCCGTTCTGTCGAGATCAAGGACCTTCTGCGACGCGAACCGGTGCAGCTCGACAACGCCGCAGTCGGGCACCTCATCGAGAACAGTACGGTCATGGTCACCGGTGCCGGCGGGTCGATCGGGTCGGAGATCTGCCGCCAGGTGCTCCGGTTCAACCCCAGAAAGCTGCTGCTGGTCGAGCGTGGGGAGAACGCCCTCTTTCTGTTGGAACAGGAGTTCTGCCGGCACGAGCCGCGGCCGCCTTTCGAGCCGCTCATCGCCGATATCACCGACAAGGCCAGGATGGATCAGATCATGACCACCTACCGGCCTGAGGTGATTTTTCACGCGGCGGCCCACAAGCACGTGCCGATGATGGAATGGAATCCGGCCGAGGCGATCAAGAACAACTGCGTCGGCACGCAGATCCTGGCCCGACTGGCCGACACGCATGGCGTTCGCGAGTTCGTCATGATCTCGACCGACAAGGCGGTCAATCCGACGAGCGTGATGGGCTGCTCGAAGCTGATCGCGGAGCGGTTCGTGCAGGCTTTGTCGGCCGAATCGAAGACAAAATTCCTCGTCGTGCGGTTTGGCAACGTGCTTGCCAGCAACGGCAGTGTCGTGCCGATCTTTCAGGAACAGATCCGCCTGGGTGGCCCAATCACGATCACGCACCCTGACATCTCGCGCTACTTCATGATGATCCCCGAGGCATCACAGCTCGTGCTGCAGGCCGCGGCGATGGGCAATGGCGGTGAGATCTTCGTGCTCGACATGGGCGAAAGTGTGAAGATCGTCGACCTGGCCCGCGACCTGATCGCCCTGTCGGGGCTCGGCGAGGACGACATCGAGATCGTGTTCACCGGCCTCAGACCGGGCGAAAAGCTCTACGAAGAGCTCTATTTCGACGACGAACAGCGTGTGCCAACGAGTCACCCCAAGGTGTTCTGTGCGCAGCATCGGCCCACCACTCTCGAGGCGGCAGAGCGGGTGATTGACGACCTTGCTGCCGTGACGGATGAACCGCCCGAGGTGGTGAAGTCTCTGCTCCGCGATCTGGTCGTCGAGTACGGCAGTCACACCGGCGATGGACCCGATCCAGCCCCGCCCCGCAAAGCCCATGCCAAGTAGTCGGTTCCCCGTCATTCCCGAGGTGCATTCAGCGGCCGATCTCGCGGTCGCGGATATTCGCGTTCCGTTCGTGCGGCCGGCGTTGCCGTCGTGGGAGACGATCGGGCCGGCGGCGGCCGAGATCCTCGCCAGTGGCAGGCTCACAAAGGGCCCGTTCGTCGACCGTCTGGAGCAGGCGATCGCGTCGCGGCTGGGGGTCCGTCATGCGGTCGCGGTGAGCAGTTGCACGATCGGACTGATGCTCGTCTATAAGGGTCTTGCCCTGTCGGCAGGCAACTGTCGCAACCGGCGTGGCGCAGGAAGCCCTTGTGCCGTCGGTTCGATGGAGCCGCTCTCGCGGTTTGGCACGGTCCGGAGCGGCGCCCGCAGTGAGCCACTCGGCGAAGTCATCATTCCCAGTTTCACATTCCTCGCCGGGCCCGCCGCGATCGTTTGGAATAATCTTCGGCCGGTGTTCATTGACGTCGATCCCCGCACGACGAATGTCACGCCACAGGCCGTGGCGGCCGCCATCACGCCCCGCACGGTTGCCATCTCGGCCTGCCACAACTTCGGCAATCCGTGCGATGTGCCGGCGCTGGCTGCTTTGGCTGCCGAGCATGGGCTCCCGCTGATCGTCGACGCCGCCCATGGTTTTGGCGCGAGCACGCACGGCCGGCCGGTGGGCGCGGGTGCGACGGCGCAGGTGTTCAGCCTCTCGCCCACGAAGCTGGTCGTCGCCGGCGAGGGAGGGATCGTGGCGACCGACTGCGACTGCCTCGCCCATTACGTGCGACTGGGCCGCGAGTATGGCAACGACGGGTCCTACGACGCGTTGTTCGCCGGAGTGAATGGCCGGATGCCCGAACTGAGCGCCGCCGTGGCGCTCTCGTCGCTGGCGATGCTCGACGACGTGGCCGACCGGCGGCGGCGGATCGCCGCCCGTTACCGCCAGGAGTTGGAGCAACTGCCCGGAGTCGGTTTCGTGGAGACGGCGGCAGGCAGCCTGTCGAGCCACAAGGACTTTTCGATCACACTCGATCCGGTCCGGTTTGGAATGACCCGCGATTCCGTCCGGCGGGCACTGGCGGCCCGTGGCATCGAGACACGAACCTACTACGATCCGCCCTGCCACCGGCAGACGGCCTTCGAACATTTCCACGACCGCACGCGGTCGCTCCCCGGCACCGATCTGTTGTCGGCCCGCAGCATCTCCCTGCCCATCGGTGCCCACGTGGACGAGGCGGTGGTGGACGAAGTCTGCGAGGCGGTGGCCACCGCGAAGAATCGGTGACCAGCGCGAGTCCAGCGCAGGGAACAGGCGAACGATGACAACGATCGGACTCTGGTGCGCATGGTGCATCGCCGCGCTTCTGGCGTCGGCGCTGCTGACCCGCGGTCTGATCGAGTGGACGACCAGGAGGGGCATCATCGACGCCCCCAATGCCCGCAGCAGCCACGCGCGGAGTACGCCACGAGGGGGCGGCCTGGCGATCGTCATCGTCGTCGTGGCGGTGGCTGGCGTGATCGGGGTTATGAGACCAGAGGAAATCCTGCGGATCTGCGGTGCCATCGTGCCGGCTCTGGCAATCGCCGCCGTGAGTTGGCTCGACGACGTGCAGTCGCTGCGAAACCGCACCCGGTTCGCCGTGCATCTGGCGGCGGCCGTGGCGGCCGTGGCGGTGCTTGGGCCCGTGACACGTGTCGATCTCGGCTCGCTGGGCATGCTTCGCTTCGGGCCGCTGGCTTGGCCGTTGACGCTGCTCTGGATCGTGGGCCTGACGAATGCGTTCAACTTCATGGATGGCAGTGACGGGATTGCAGGGATCACGGCCGCGGCGGTGGCGGCGGGGATCGCGGCTGCCGCGGCGGCGTGTGGCGCCGGGCCGGTGGCGGTCATCGCGGCGGCGTTCGCGGGTGCCTCGCTCGGATTTCTCACGAGCAATTGGCAGCCGGCCCGTATTTTTATGGGAGACGTGGGGAGCGCCTTCTGCGGGTTTCTGCTGGCCGTATTGCCGCTGGCGGTGCGGGCCGACGCCGTGCCCGAGGTGCTGCCCGTGGCGGCCCTGGCCCTCTGGCCGTTCATCTTCGACACGTCTTTGACGCTACTGCGCCGGCTGCGGGCGGGTGAGAACATCTTCCAGGCGCACCGCAGCCATCTCTACCAGCGGCTCGTGATCGCCGGCTGGTCGCACCGCGCCGTGGCCAGCCTCTATGGCGGGCTGGCGGCGTTTGGCTCAACGCTGGCTGTGGTGCCGCTGGTCGATCCCACGGTGCGGCGGGCTGCCGACCAAGTCGCCGCCGCCACGCCACTGGTGATGGCAGCCGTGCTGGTCACGCTCGTGATGGTCGCAGAGCGACGGGGCACCCGGGTGGCCGCATGATCTGTTTTCCGTGGCTCAAGCGGCTGGGCGATGTCCTCCTTTCGGCGACGGCGCTCGTGCTGCTCGTGCCGGTGCTGGCTGCGGTGTGGATCGCCGTGAGGCTGGTGATGGGACGGCCTGTGTTCTTCCAAGACATGCGTGCCGGCAAGGATGGACGGCCGATCCGGATTCTCAAGTTCCGGTCGATGCGTCAGGCGGTCGATGCCGATGGCAGGCCGCTGCCCGACGGGGAGCGGCTTGGAAGATTCGGCAGGTTTCTGCGGCGGTCGAGCCTCGACGAACTCCCGCAATTGGTCAGCGTGCTGGTGGGCGACATGAGCGTGGTCGGGCCCAGGCCGTTGCCCCTGGCCTACGTGCCACGGTATTCGCCGCGACAGGGCATGCGGCTGCGGGTCCGCCCAGGCCTCACGGGCTGGGCCCAGATCCATGGCCGGAATAGCGTGGATTGGCCCGAACGGCTGGAGTACGACGCGCACTACGTCGATATGTTGAGCCACTGGTACTGGCCATTCGTGGACCTCTGGATCATCGTGACCACGGCGTTTCAGGTCGTCTGGCAGGCGGTCTCAGGCCGGGGGGTATCGGGGCCGGGGTCCGCCACCATGCAGGAGTTTCGCCCATGACGTTCGAGCCTGATCCGATCAACGCCGCGATCGTTGCCGCCATCCGGCAGGTGCTCCATGACACCGGCCGCGAACCGGTCGCCGTGGAGTCGCAGATGCTGCTTGTCGCCGAAATCGGCCTCGATTCGCTCGACCTTGCCCAGACCATCGTGCTTTTGGAGCGGTCCCTGGGCGTGGATCCGTTCCGAGCCCCGGCCGCGGGCACGATTCGCCCGGCGATCCGCACGGTGGCTGATCTGGTGGGCGTTTACCGGCAATCTGCCCCCTCCCGGCCCTCGCCAGGTCAACCCTGAACGTGCCTTTCCCCGCATCATTTCTTATTATCCGGGCAGGCGAAACCTTCGAGAAAGCCAGTTTCAGATGAACACCAACACGCCAACCTTTCCCAGCCATCTCGCTGATGCCCCGGCCGAAGACCGGCTCGCGTTCGCCATCTCCGAGATCGCCCGGCAGTTTTCGGATCGCACTGCCATCGTGGCCGGAGCCGGAGGCGATGCGAGCCGTACGATCGACTACAGCACGCTTGCCGCCGCGATCACAAAGCTCGAAGCAGACCTCGACAGGGTGCGGCCCGTGGGCATCGTCGCGCGGGCCAAGCGAGTGGAGTCTCTTGTCGTCATAGCCGCCGCCTGTGGCCGGCAGCACGTTCCCGTGGCCTTCCTCGCCGAGGACTCCCGCGACCTGATCGGCGAACTGCGTGACTGGGTTGCGATCGACGATTCCCTGTCGATCACGGCCGACCCCGGCGCCCAGAGGCGGGAGTTCGAGGCGGTGGCCACGCATGTGGTGGTCGCCACGTCAGGCACGAGCGGCCCTCCCAAATTGGTCGAGCATTCGTGGGACTCGCTTCTTGCCGCAGCCCGACTGGCCGAGCAATGGCATGGTCTTGGATGGATTCTGGTCTACGACGCCACCCGTTGGGCGGGCATTCAGGTCTGGCTGCAGGCGCTCCTCACGGGCGGCCGCTTGGTCGTGCCGGCGTCTCGAGATCCCGACGCGGTGCTTCGGGCAATCGTCGATGACAAAGCCACGGTCCTGCCTGCGACGCCCACGCTGCTTCGGCGGCTGCTGACATCGGCCGATCGGTCGCTGCTGGCGCATGCCCGCCTCGACCGGATCACGCTCGGTGGCGAGGCGGCGGACAAGCTGCTCCTGGAGCAGGCCCATGCGGCGTTTCCATCGGCCAAGATCACGCAGGTGTATGCGACGACGGAGCTGGGCGAGGTGTTTCGCGTGACCGACGGGCTGCCTGGCTTTCCGGCCAATTGGCTGGGGCGTTCGCTGGCCGGTGGTGCCCGGCTCGGGATGCGTCGCGATGGCGAACTGCTCGTCCA
>CAYSPN010000625.1:0-3285 GCA_964432895.1 uncultured Candidatus Kuenenia sp. | reverse complement strand
TCCCTCGTGCGGCCGCTGATTGAACTGGTCCGCGGCCAGGAGTAAGGGCTGGCCGTCCTACGGAAAACATCGAATAGTTGACACTTGCCCCTCGCGAGCTGGCCGCGGTTCGGGGCTGACCGGACCCCATCGCCGGACGTTGGCTACGGCCAACCAGGCCTTCGCTCCCTCGATGCTGACTGCGCGACGGCCTCCAGCCGGCGCTGGTCAGCAACGCCGGCTCTTGGGGCCCGGCCAGCCCCTCACGGATTCTGCATTCGAAACAGTTCCGTCCAACTTGCCTGGGGGAGTAAAAGCCCCCGGCGTGAGCCGGGGGATATGAGCGTTAGCACTCCTACAACAGCGTCCCCAGCTCGTCGACAAGCTCGCCGAACCGTGTGAGGGCGGTCGCCACCGGCTCGGGCTTCTCGAGATCGACGCCGGCATCGCGGAGCAGGTCGAGCGGCCACTTCGAGCAGCCGCCCTTGAGAAACGCCAGGTAGGCCTTCAGTTCCTTTTCGCCTCCCTCCGCCACCCGCTTGGCGAGCGTGATCGCGGCCGACAGACCGGTGGCGTATTTGTAGACGTAAAAGGCGTTGTAGAAGTGCGGGATGCGCAGGCACTCAAGCTCCAGCTGCTTGTCGATGACAAAACGCGGCCCGAAGTAGGCGTCCAGCAGTTCCCGATAGATGCCTCTGAGTCGTTCAAGCGTGAGCGGCTCGCCCGCCTCTGCCGAGGCGTGGCTCTTTCGCTCAAACTCGGCAAACATCGTCTGCCGCACGATCGTGGCCCGGATGGAGTCGATCTCCCGCGCGATGATCGCGGCCCGCTCCTTCGGCGACGTCGCCCGCTCGAGCAACAGCCGCGTCAACAATTGCTCGTTGAACGTGCTGGCCACCTCCGCCACGAAAATCGTGTAGCCGGAGTAGTGGTAGGGCTGGGCCTCGGCCGAATACCGCGTGTGCATCGAGTGGCCCGCCTCGTGAGCCAGCGTGAAGACGTGCTCAATCGCCTCCTCCTGGAAGTTCATCAGGATGTAGGGATCGGAGTCGTAGGTGCCCGAGCTGAAGGCCCCCGACTGCTTGCCGGCATTGGGATACCTGTCGCACCAGCGTCCGAGCAACCCTCGCTCCAATTGCGTGCTGTAATCAGCCCCGAGCGGCGCAAGCGACTCGATAACCACCCGCACCGCGTCGTTCCACGTGTGCCGCTTTTCCAGTTCCGGCACGAGCGGCACGTAGCAGTCGTAGTGGTGGATCTCGTCGAGTCCGAGGATCCGCTTCCGCAGGTCGTAGTAGCGGTGGACGGCCGGAAGGTGCGAGTGGACGGCCGCAATGAGCTGGTCGTAGACGGCGATCGGCACATTGTCGGCGAAGAGCGCCGCCTCGACGGCGCTCGGATAATGCCGTACCTTCGCCGCATACGCGTCGCGTTCGTTGGAACCCGAGAGCGTGGCGGCCAGCGTGTTGGCATGGGCCTCGTACTGGGCGTAATACTGGTGAAACGCCGTCCGCCGCACGTCGCCAGATCTGTCATGCAGAAGCGTCACGAACGTGGCGTTCGATAATTCCACCTGCTCTCCCGTGCCGGTGGTCACGCTGCCGAACTTCATGTCGGCGTCCGTGAGCTGACGAAAAACCTTCCCGGCCGTGCCGGCGAAGCTCCCCTGCATCGCCAGGAGTTTTTCCTCCGGCTCGGAGAGCACGTGAGGCCGCGTCCGGGTGAGCCTTTCGAGCAGTAGTTGGTACGGAGCGAGCACCGGCAGCTTCGTCCACGCGGCGAGCGTGGCCGGCGGGATCGCCATGATCTCCGGACGGATGAAGCTGGCCTTCTCACCCGCTAGCGTGGCGACGTGCTGGAACCGGCCCGTCATCCGCTGCGGATCGGCCGCCGCCTGATCCTCGCTGGCCCGCAGGTGCGCATAGGTGCCGAGTCTGTCCCCCTCACGGTCGACGGCGAGGTCGTACTCGAGGCATTCTGCGAGCCGCTCGGGCGACGATCCGAGCGTGCCGGCAAAGGCGGCGAACCCAGGAATGCGTTTTTCCCATTCGGCCAGCGCCGCATCCCATTGGGCGTCGGACGAAAACAGGCTGCCCAGGTCCCACGTATCCCCGACGGCCACCTCGCCCCGCGCCGGCAGCCTCTTCACCACAACCGCGTCAGCCATTGCACGCCTCCTTCATTGATGATCGCAAAACATACCACGTGGCGCGGGGACCGTTGATATCGACGGTTCGGGGCTGCCCACGCCCCGTCGCCGGACGTTCGCTACGGCCATCCATGGCCTTCGCTCACTCGATGCTGACTGCGCTCCGGCATCCTGCCTGCGCTGGTCAGCAACGCCGGCTCTCGGGACATGGGCAGCCCCTCACGGATTCCGCGGGACGCATAGCGCCACAGCGCCAGGCCCGGAGGGCCGGGTTAGCACCAGCGGGCGGAGGCCCGCCAAGCGACTGGATGAGGACAGGCTTCCGCCTGTCGTGGCGGCAGGATGCCATGTTTCGCGTGTAGACGGAGCCGGGGATCGGCGGTAGCTCGAGGAGCATTAGGATTTTTCGACCTTCTGGGGAATGCGCTGCCATAGGTCGTGGAAGGAGAAAAATCCACTGCGACGAGCCCCTCCGCCGTCGGATCGGCGGACGAATCACTTTTGCCGTCCCCGGCGGGTTGGGCTGGTTGACTTGCCCCACCCGACAACCCTCACAGCCTCCATACGGCGCTGCCCCAGGCGAGGCCGCCGCCGAAGCCGCAGACCACGATCGTGCTGCCCGGGCCGATCCGGCCGGCCCGCCACGCCTCGTCCATCGCGAGTGGGATCGAGCCGCTCGACGTGTTGCCGTAGCGGTCGAGGTTCACCAGGAAGCGGTCGGTGGGAATGCCGAGCGACTCACGAACCCCCTCGATGATCCGGGAATTGGCCTGATGAAGCACGAACATATCGATCGCATCAAGAGCGACTCCCGATCGCTCGACTACCTGCCGGATGTTTTCCTCGGCGAGCCGGATCGCCCACTTGAACACCGCGCGGCCGTCCATCTGCATGAACTGTCGCCGTTGGGCCAGGCCCTCCACGGTGACCGGCTGCCGCGAGCCGCTCATCGGACAGGCGAGCAGGCCGGCGCCGCGGCCATCAGAGCCGAGCGAGAAGGCGAGCAGGCCGTGTTCCCGCCCCGATGCTTCAGGCGGCGCCGCCTCGAGCAGCACCGCCCCGGCGCCGTCGCCGAAGAGGGGCCAGGTCTTGATATCCTCGGGATCGACGACACGGGAGTTGGTGTCAGCGCCGGCAACGAGCGATAGCCGGCTCGA
>CAYSPN010000624.1:0-4999 GCA_964432895.1 uncultured Candidatus Kuenenia sp. | reverse complement strand
GCTCTTCTTCTCGCACACTGGCGCAGGCGACCTCACACCCCACCTCCGCGGCCACTACGACACGACCACCGGCCCCAAGCGGGAGGCCGCCAGCTACCGGGCGATCGCCACAGACATGGGGATGGAGCCTCGCGAGATTCTTTTCATCAGCGACGTGGGCGAGGAACTCGACGCCGCGAGGCAGGCTGGCATGGCGACGGCGCTGGCCATTCGCCCGGGCAACCGCGAGCCCGGCGGCCGGCTCGAGCACGAATCGCTCGAATCATTCGCCGAGATCGTGATCTGAGACCGCCGCTTCTCCTTGGCAATACCCAGCCACCCATGATGGTGCCCCCCGATGCCCGCTGAGCCGCCGACGCCGCCCACCGCCACCGAGATCCGCTGTGCCGTGGCCGCTTCGACGGCCGAGCAGATCGATGCCGCCATCCGCGAGGCGGCCGAGGCCGCAGCCAGGCAGCTCGGCGGCGACGCGGATGTCGCCGTGGTCTTCGTGTCGAGTGGATACGGTACCGCCATCCGACCTGCGATGGAGGGACTCAGCGACGTGCTGGGGGCGCGGATGGTGATCGGCACGACCGCAGAGGCGGTGCTCGCCGCCGGCGTCGAATACGAATCGGGGCCTGCGGTGGCCGTCTGGCTGGCCCGCCTGCCAGGAGCCGTCGTGGTACCGTTTGCCCTCGAATACTCGCAGACGCCCGATGGCGGCATGTTCGTGGGCTGGCCATCCGAGCTCGACGGCAGCTGGCCGGACAACGCCGCGATCGTGCTGCTGGCGGACCCGTTTTCCTTTCCGGTTGATGCGCTCATCCGGCGGGTCGAGGAGGATCACCCCGGCGTGCCGATCGTGGGGGGCATGGCCAGCGGCGGTTACCAGCCCGGCAGCAACACGCTCGTCGTCGGCTCCCGGTCGTACGACTCGGGCGCGGTGGGCTTCTTGATCGGCGGAGCGGCGCGGATCCGGCCTGTGGTGTCGCAGGGCTGTCGGCCGATCGGCCGGCCGCTGGTGATCACAAAGTCGGAGGAGAACGTCATCGTCGAGCTGGGTGGACGGCCGGCGCTGGAGCGGCTGCGCGAGGTGTATGGCGAACTCGATCCCGCCGACCGCGAGCTCGTCCGCAGCTCGCTCCATGTCGGACGCGTGGCCAGCGAATATCAGGACCACTTCCAGCGGGGCGACTTTCTGGTGCGCAACGTCGTGGGTGCCGACCCCGACTCCGGTGTGATCGCGGTGGGTGATCTTGTCCGCACGGGCCAGACGATCCAGTTCCACGTCCGCGATGCGAAGAGTGCCCACGACGACCTGGCGGCCCTGCTGGCCCGTGAGCAGGACCGCGGCGCGGCGCCGGCCGGCGCCCACGTCTTCAGCAGCAACGGCCGCGGCACGCGGCTGTTCCCGGAGCCCAGCCACGACGCCCGCTGCCTGCAGGACACCATCGGCCCGGTCCCGGCAGCCGGATTCTTCGCCCAGGGGGAGATCGGCCCGATCGGCCGCCGCAACTGCCTGCACGGCTTCACGGCCAGCATCGCGCTGTTCGAAGCCGGGGAATAAGCCGCGGGCAGAGGGCCATTCTGCCATTGCCCCGCGGATACCGCCCGCCTACCGTCCGCGCTCTCACGAGGGAGACGGGCTGCATGCGAATTCGCTGGCTGGGCGACACGGATAATCGATGGACCGTGACCGTGTCGCCGCTTCTCGCATGCTGCGTGCTCGCGGCGGTCGGCTGCGCGCACCACCGCGCCGATCAATACGCCTATGCCCCTCCCTACGCCCCACCGGTCTATTCGCAGCCGCAGGTCCAGATGCCTGCCCAGCCGGCCGCCTACGCCACGGCTCCGAGCGGCGTTCCAGCAGGGGCTGTTCCCGTAACCAGCATGCCTGCGGCGGCAATGCCGGCCGGCACGGTCGTGTCAGCCGTGGGCGGCGAGTGCCCGCCTTGTTCGGCGGAGGGCGTGGTGATGCCCGCCACCATGGTCGAAGAGGGTGGCCAAACACCTCCGTGCCCGCCTGGCCACTGAACATCCCGAAAGCCACCCCTGCTCCCAGGGACATCCATTTCGGCACGCAACGACCGCCGCGAGCGATCTTGCCCGCTCCCCGCCGACCTGCTAATTCTCCCGGCGAGACAACTCGCCGGAGAGTGCATTTGACCTCCACCCCTATCGTCTTCGAACTGCCACGGCCGATCGGCCTCGCCCGCTTCTGCCGCATCGCGGCCCTGGCCGGCATGCTGCTGGCATTCCTGGCTATCCCGGTCATGGCCGACGAGCCGGCCGGCACCACGCCACTCACGCCTCTCGACACGTCGAGCCCGCGGGCCACGCTGCGGAGTTTCTGCGACACCGTCGACCGCATCTTCGCCAACTTGATGTCGCAGGAGCGGACGCTCGGCCTACGGGCCGAGACCAGGCACCTGATCCAGCAGGCCTTCACCTGCCTCGACACGTCGGCAGTCGCCCCGACGCTCATCGATTCAGAGGGCCGTCAGGCGCTGGTCTGCCTGAAAGAGGTGTTCGACCGCATTGAGCTGCCGCGGGCCGCGGACATTCCCGACGCCGCAACTGCCAAAGCTGACGGCCTCAAACGCTGGCGACTGCCAGGCACTGAAATCATGCTCACGCGGATCAGCGATGGTCCTCGGGAGGGTGATTTCGTTTTCAGTGCCGAGACGGTCACCAATGCCGAGCGGTTCTACGACCTCGTCCGCCTGCTGCCCTATCGTTCCGATGCCGGCAGCCCCGGCCTGCACGATGCGTATGTCACGCTCGGTGGCTGGATGATCCCGGAGTCGTTCGTCCGTGGACTGCCTGCGTGGGCCCACGCGAGAATCCTGGGGGAGACGGTCTGGCAGTGGACGGCGGCGCTGCTGCTGCTCGTTGCTTCATCTGCCGCCGTCTGGCAGGCCTGGAAACGGCCGCGGCAACACGCCTTCTCGGCCAGTCGCGATGTCGTCGGCAAGCTCCTCTTTCCAGCCGTGCTCATCGCCGTGAGCCTCATCTGCGATAACCTACTCACGTTCCAGATCCGCCTCACCGGCGACAACCTGCTCACCGCCAAAATCGCCCTGCGCGTGGTGACACTGGCCGGGGTGCTCGGCGGCGTGCTGGTGACGATGTCGTGGCTCTGCGACCTGCTGATCAACACTCAGGGCATGCGGCCGGAGGCGATCGACAGCCAGCTCATCCGGCTCGGCGGCAAGGTGCTGACGTTCATTATCGTCTCCTGGATTCTGCTCAACGCCGCCGACTCGATCGGCATTCCCGTCACGCCGCTGATGGCCGGACTGGGTGCCGGCGGCCTCGCGCTCGCGCTCGCCTCGCAATACACCCTCGAAAATCTCATCGCCGGGCTCGTGATCTTCGCCGACAAGCCGGTGCGGATCGGTGACGACTGCCAGTTTGGATCGGTGCGTGGCCACGTCGAGAGGATCGGCCTGCGGTCGACCCGGATCCGCGGCGCCGACCGTTCGGTGATCTCCGTGCCGAATGCAGAGTTCGCCAAGATGCAACTCGTCAACTTCACCGCTCGCGACCACATCCCGCTCGCGCTCACACTCACGCTGCAGCCCGACATCGCCCCACGGCCGTTGCGGAAGCTGCTCGACCGGCTGCACCGCGTGCTCGTCGACCACCCGCGACTGGCCAACGAGCCCGCCAGCGCCAGACTCTCGTCCGCCACGCCCAGCGCCATCACCGTGGAGGTTGCGGCGATCGCCCTCACCGGCGACGATGACGAGCATCTCGCAATCCGCGAGGAGGTTCTCCTCACGATGATGGAGGTGATCCGCTCCTGCGGCTGCGACACCTCCGCCGAGCCGATCGCGTCGCCCACCGTGATGCGTGCCGCCGCCTGACGCATCCGGCTCACGACGCCTCTGCCATGACCTGCAGGGCCAGTCGCCCCGCCGCCTCGACCGCGGCGGCTACCTGCCAGTGCGACTTGTCGCGGTCGCCCGCCGTATTGGAGATGCCGCGGACGATGCCGACGGGCACCCCTCGCAGCCGGCAGGCAAACGCCACCGCAAATCCTTCCATGTCCTCCGCTGTCGCGTCGGGAAAGGCCTGCGTGCGGAGCCGCACATCCTCGGCATTCGCCGCCGCTGCGCAGACCGTCAGCAGAAGATCGGCACGCCCGCCTACCGAGCAGGGCATGAGGTCGCCGATCTCATCACCAATCTGGCCTCCACGCGCGGGCGTCGCGTCGTCGGCGTCGCCGGGCCACTGGGGCCAGCCCATTGCTCCGGCCGGCATGAACTCACCGGCGCTGCCGGCCCCGACACCGAAGCAGGCGACCCGGTCGAAATGATAGGCGGCGCCAACCGCGAGACACTCGGCGAGTCTGCCGGCGATGCCGACGAGAAGCACTCGCTCGGGAGCATGCTCCGCAAGGAGTTGTGCCGTGCGAGCGGCTGCGGCCACCGGACCGAATCCGCACAGCGCCACGCGGCAGCCCTGGGCCGCGGCCGGGGCCAGAATCGGATCGAGTCTCCGTCGCTCAATCTCGGTGGGAACGAGGATCAAGTGTCGCAGCATCCGCGCCTCCCTTTCCGTCGGCAGTTCCTGGATCGGCACAGTCACCGTTCGCGCTGCGAAAACGCAGACGGCTCCTTCGCAGTATAGGCGGGCTGTCGGTCATGGCGGCGGATGGTGTCGCGTTTCTCAGCCCTCATTCCTACACTTTTGCCACTCAGACCAACAGTGCGAGACAGGGCAACAGTGCTGGCACCCGTGCCGGAAAGGATCCATGGAACTGCCGAATCAACTCAGACGCCGGGTGGTGATCGATCGCGTCGGGCCGGAGGTGGATGGAGGCCGCTTCGCGGTGAAGCGGGTCCGCGGCGACGAGGTGGTGGTTGAAGCCGACGTCATCTGCGACGGCCACGAGGAGCTCGACTGTCGCCTGCACGTGCGGCACGGCGAGACCGGCCAGTGGACGGTCACCCCGATGGTGTGCGAGGGCAACGACCTGTGGAAGGCGTCGTTCATCGCCGACCGGATCGGC
>CAYSPN010000623.1:0-1584 GCA_964432895.1 uncultured Candidatus Kuenenia sp. | reverse complement strand
CGGGTCACTCAAGGTCACGGTGGTGATGTTTCTCGCCGGCATCTTCCTGCTCTTCGTCGGCACGCTCGCGCAGGACGAGAAGAACCTGCCGGAGGTGAAGCAGGAGTATTTCAACAGCTGGATCGCGCAGGTGCCGTTCTCGGACTTCTTCCCGGTGACGATCTTCGGCCCCTCGAAACTCACCGGCTGGTTTCCCTTTCCGGGCGGTGCCACGATCGGGCTGGTTCTCCTCGTCAACCTGATCGCGGCAAAGCTGACACGGTTTCACGTGCATGCGAAAGGATCGCGGCTTGTGGCCGGCACGGCCGTGTCGCTCGCCGGTGGCCTGCTGACCCTGCTCGTCATCCTGAGCGGCCACTATGCCGACGGATTGCAGGGCCGACCCCCGATCGACTACGCAACCGTGTGGCGGCTCGTGCAAGGGGTGGCCGTGGCGTCCACCGCGGGATTGCTCTGGGCGGCGGTCGCCAGCCGCGATGCCAGCCGTCTGATACGCCTCGTGCTCTGGCTGGCCACCGCTGCCACGGGGACGGTCGCGGTGATCAGCATCTTCGGTGGCGAGGGCTGGCGGATGAGCGAGCCAGGCCTGCGGATCATGTGGCAATTGATCCAGTCGAGCGTTGCGTCGCTCATTCTTTTGGCGGGCATGGTGATGGTGTTTGGCAGCCGCGGCGGCAACGTGCTGATCCACCTCGGAGTCGGACTGCTGATGCTGGGGCAATTCGCCTTCGGCGATCGGCAGATCGAGGAGCGGATGGCGCTCGTCGAAGGGCAATCGAGCAACATGGCCCTGCGGACTGACGAGACCGAACTGGCGGTCATCCGGCCCGACGATGCGGCGAACGACCGCGTGACGGTGATCGCGGGCCGCCTCCTCAGGGCCCGCTCCGGCGGCGAACCCATCGTCGCCGACGACCTGCCGTTTGACGTGCGGGTACTCTCGTATTTTCCAAACTCGAGCGTCATTCGCGTGGGACCGGTTGCGCCGAATCAGGCGACGACCGGTATCGGAAAAAGCTGGCTGGCGACCGACAAGGCCCCGGAAGGCGGCGCGAGCTCGAGGCCGAACATTGGCTCGGCCTACGTGCAACTCACGAACCGCGCCACCGGAGCCGACCTTGGCACGTTCCTCGTCAGCCAGTTCTTGAACGACCAGGCGCAGATCTTCATGGGCGCCGGTGGCGACGAGGTCGACACGGTCGACGTAGATGGCACGCCGTACCGCCTGCAACTGCGCTATCGTCGGCAATACAAGCCCTACTCCGTCACGCTCACCGACGTGCGGCGGATCAACTACGGCGCCAGTGAAACACCCCGCGACTTCTCCTCGTATGTCACGTTCACTGACACCGCCACGAAGGCACAGCAAGACGGCCGCATCTGGATGAACAATCCGGTGCGGTACCGCGGCGAGACCTTCTATCAGAGCCAGTATTCACAGGTGGATCTCCCCAACGGCCAGCGCGGCGAGATGACCGGTCTGCAGGTGGTGGAAAATGCCGGCTGGCTGATCCCCTACGTCGCCTGCGTGCTCGCCCTGTGGGGCATGCTCGCCCACTTCGGCGGCACGTTCCTGCGGTTTGC
>CAYSPN010000622.1:0-4813 GCA_964432895.1 uncultured Candidatus Kuenenia sp. | reverse complement strand
TTTCAGCAGGCCGGCGCGGTCGGCACGCGGAGCGGCCACCACTGGCACATCCATCACAACGTGATCCGGCTGGCCAACGGCGTGGGACTCGACCTCGGGCTGGAGGGGAATCCAGCAACCGATCTCGAGAGCGGTGGTCAGAAACGGCCTGGCAGCGCCGGTCGCCATGTGGTCGAAGACAACTGGATCCTCGACAACGGCTGCGCCGGCACCGCCGGCTACATGGCGGATCGCGTCGTGCTCGCCCGCAACGTCATCATGGGCAACAATAGCCTGCGATTCAGCGGCCAGAAGCGTTGGGAGAGCGGCGGCCTGAAGCTGCACCGGCCCAACCAGTCGCGGATCGAGCGAAACTTCATCGCCGCGAACCACGGTCAGTGGGGAATCTGGCTCGATCAGGGCCCGGGCAAGGAGACGCAGGTCATCGGCAACGTGGTCATCGGCCACGGCGTCGGCATCGACTTCGAGGTGGGTGGGCCGGTGCAGGGCAAGCAGGCCCTGATCGCCGACAACGTGCTCATCGACAACGCCGTGGGCATTTCGTTTCGCGAGTGCGGGGGCACCGACGTCGTGCACAACCTCGTCTTCGGCGCGAAGAAGGCGACGATCGAGTGCACGATGAACGTCAAGCGAACCGACACCTGGTCGGCCGAGAACATCAGCGTCATGAGCAACATCCTCGTCGTCGCGTCGGGCACGGCCGCGGCCGTCGACATCACGCCGGCTGATTTCATGCGGAGCGCCGGACGCCGGTTCGAAGGCAATCTCTACGGGGTCACTCCGGAGGAGGCTCGCTTTGCGATCCGCGGCCGCGACCGCATGGTGTTCGCCGAGTGGCAGCGGTTCTGGCAGGAGGCCAATGGCGGCCGGAATGGCGATGCGACGAGCCAAGCGGTGACCGGGATTGCATACGACTATGCGCCCGAGACGCGGGAACTGGTCCTCCGCCTACCGGCGGGCATCATGCTGCCCCAGTGCCAGCCCGATCCGCGTGTGTCGTCCGATTTTTTCGGCAAGCCGTTTCCTGCCGGGGCTGCAGTCCCTCCGGGACCGTTCGCAGGCCTGCAGCCGGGTGAAAACCGGTTCACGCTCTGGACGGATTCACTGCCTCCACCGGCGGGTGTACCGGCGGGAAAATAGAGTCGTTTGGCCAGGAGCGTTCGGCACGGAATGTGCGGGCGGCCCGTATTCCCTTGCTTGCGCTGCGGGCTTGGATGGAAGCGGGTTCCCATGGAAGCCCGAAGCGCAAGCGAGGGAAACCGCGTCGTTGGCGGGTTTTGGGGCCAGGGAAAAAGTTTTCTCCCTAGCCATTCGGCTAATGGACCCGTCCGCCTGGCGGGCCTAGAAATGAGCGTCAGAGGGGGTGATGGAGGCCAACCCGCTCCCCCCACGACCGCTTTCAGTAGCACATCAGAGGTGATTCATGGCGACATCGAGCAGGGCATTCAGCATCGGCAGTCGCGAGCGGCGCGGCTTCACGCTCGTGGAGCTTCTGGTCGTGATCGCGATCATCGGCACGCTCGTGGGTCTGCTCCTTCCGGCGGTGCAGGCGGCCCGCGAGAGCGCGCGGCGGAGCACCTGCTCCAGTAATCTCAAGCAGTTCGGCTTAGCGATGCATAACTACCACGACGCGAAGGGATCCCTGCCCTATGGATGCGGTGGTCCTACGTGGTCGGACTTCGGCACCACGTTTCCGGACACGGGCGGCGGCTTCAGTGGATTCGTGGCCATGCTGCCGTTCTGCGAGGAGTCGAAGCTCTATGATGCCATCATGGCTACCAACAACAGGCCTGATCCGGGCCAGAAAAATGAGTACCGGCAGCAGGTCCCGGTCGGACTCTGTCCATCGGACTTTACGACGAGGCTGTCGACCGAGGCCGGTCGCAGCAACTATCTGCTCTGCACGGGAGATAAACTCGTCCAACACCTGTGCGAGGAGGGCGCCGTCTGTGCATCGAGTGGCTCGACGCCCATCGGCGTTGGCCGCGGTCTTTTCGGGTATGACAGCGATAGCAAGGGGGTGCGATTCAAAGACGTGACGGACGGTCTGTCGAAGACGATCGCCATGGCCGAGTATGCCTTCAGCAACCTCTATACGGATGGGAGCAATAACCGGCGGGTGGTCAACGACGGGTATGCAACCTTCAGCAGCGTCGACGGCACCGAGCGGACCCCGAGAACATGCCGGGCGGCCTACCTAGGGGAGGCTGGGTATTCTCCCGCTGCCAACGGCAGGGAATACATCGTCCCCGGCAGCAACATGTATGCCGGCCGCGTCATCTTTTTCAACACCATGCTGCGGCCCAACAGCGCGGTCTGTGTCAATCGGAACTCTGGCGCAACCTACGATTGGCAGTGGGGGATCATCCCGCCCCGCAGCAGGCACTTTGGTGGCGTGCAGGTGGTCTTCGGTGACGGGGCTGTCGCGTGGGTCGCGGACACAATCGACAATGGCACGGCGGACGCGTCGGGTAATCAGGGCAGCGCGGGTCCGTCGGGGGCGAGCATCGCCGGTGTCTGGGGTGGTCTGGGCACTCGCAACGACGGGCAAGTGACGGTGATGCAATGACGGGAGATACCGCAAGAAGGCTGGCGGCAGGCTTCGCATGCCTTGCGGCGACGCTGCTTGTGGGCTGTGGCAGGGGGGTGGATGACGAATGGACCAGGCAGCGGCCCCAGGTCTTCCCGGCAACGGGTGTCGTGTTCTACCAAAGCAAGCCCGTTGCCGGTGCCACCGTGATGTTCGAATCGACCGACGCCGGCACGAAGCCCGGGGGTGGTCTGGTCGCGATCGGCCACACCAACTCTGCCGGAATGTTCCGCATGAAGACCTACAAGGAATACGAGGGTGCCGTCGCGGGGTCGCATCGGGTGAGCGTGACGAAAATGGATTACATACCTGCAAAACGTCCAGACGGCGTCGAGTCGAATGTCGATATTCCACCGATCGCAACGTCGGTACTCCCTGAGAAGTACAAGGACTTCGCGACGTCGGGCCTGACGGCGAGCGTCACGCCCAAAGGGCCCAATCAGATACGGCTGGACCTCGAGTGATCGGGCAGCGATCCACGAAAGGTCCGATGGTCGGGGCGTCTGGGCCCCGCCGGTGAGCCCGATGCGGCGTTCCCGATCGTCATGGGGGGCATTGATCGGCGGTATAGGCCGCTCCATAGTGATGGTCTGCGGGTGCTTCCCACTCGGTGCGACCATGAAGCAAATTGCCACCGTCGACGGATTCATGCCCGCGCTGCTCTGGCTCGCGTCGTGGACCGTCGCCATCGGCCAGGATGACCGCACAGCCTCACCGCCGGCCTTGCCGATCTCCCAAATCCTCATGGCGGCCTCCGGTGAGCAGGAACCCAGTGTTCCTGTGCGGTTCCGCGGCGTCGTGACGCTTGCCGTGCCGGATCGGTTTGATTTTGCCTTGGAGGATGAGGCGGCCGGGATCTGGGTGACGGCCCTACCGTTGTCAGACGTCGAGCCCTGGCGCAGTCTGCGGCAGGCGCTGCGTCCGGGCGATGAGGTCGAGGTGACCGGCGTTCTGGATAGCGGTGGCTACGCGCCGCGGGTTCTCATGCAGGAAATGCGGCTCATCGGCGACCGCCCGCTCCCTGAGCCGCAGCCCGCAGACCTCGCCCGCTTGTTCACCGGCCTCGACAACTGTCGGCGGGTCGAGCTGACGGGCGTCGTGCAGGGCGTCCGCGATCGAGGCCGGGAATGGGGGCTGGTGGTCTCATCATCGGCCCGGCGGATGCTGGTGCGGGTATCGAAGGGCACGCTCGCCACCCCGCCCGAGCAATTCGAGGATGCGACCGTTCGCTTCACCGGGGTGGTGGGTGCGGTCCGCAACAGCCGCGGAGAGTTTCTCGCACCGACGCTGTGGATCGGGCGGGCGGAAGACATGGTGATCGTCACTCAGCCGCCCTCCGCAGCCTTCGCGACACCGCTCGTGCCGCTCGATCGCATCGCCCGGTATCGCTTCGATTCGAAGCCGGGGCATCGCCTGCAGACCGAGGGCACCGTCACAAGTGTCATGGATGGAAGAGCGTTTTATATCCAACAAGGACTCTTTGGCGTTCGCGTGCAGCCCCTGTCCAGTCCGCCGCTCAAGCTCGGTGACCGTGTGCAGGTGGCGGGGTTTCTCGACATGAGCCGGCAGATCGCCGGCATCAGCGACGCGGTCGTGCAGGTGATCGGGCACGCCGCTGTGCCGGCGGCTGAGCCGATCAGGCCACAGGAGATCATCCAGATCAACACGGAAGCCCGCCGCCTCGGGGTGATCGCCCAGCCCAGCAACTACGACGGCTGCCTCGTGACGTTTCCCGCCCGGCTCGTGGAGAAAAAAACGGCCGTGCCTGGTGTGGGTCAACTCGTGCTGTCGAGCGGCGAGGCGACGCTGTCGGCCGTCTACGACGGCGCAGCGTTTGAGCCGCTTCGCGACCTCGAGCCTGGTAGCGAGCTGATGGTGACCGGCGTGATGCAGGTCGAGATGGTGGGAGACGAGGGACTCAGCTCCGTGGCCTCCGATCCGATCGTCAAACAGCTTAGCCTGATGCTTCGCTCGCCCGCGGATGTGCAGGTGCTGCGAACGCCATCCTGGTGGACGGCCAGCCGACTGGCAGCGGCTCTGTCGGGGCTGGCCGCCGTGCTGGTCGGGTCGCTGCTCTGGGTGGGGATGCTGCGGCGGCAGGTCGCTGCGACGACCGAGCGACTCGCCTCCGAGATGCGCCGCAGACGCGACGCGGCCCTGGAATTCGATGCGACGCTTCGGGAACGCAACCGGCTGGCCGCCAATCTCCACGACACGCTCCTG
>CAYSPN010000621.1:0-1857 GCA_964432895.1 uncultured Candidatus Kuenenia sp. | reverse complement strand
TGAGCAGGCCGCGGCGAACTGGGCGGGCAACATCGTGGACCGGCTGCGGAAGGAAGTGGCCGCCATGCCCCAGGACAGCGGGCAGATTCGCGTGCTCGGCCCCGCGCCCGCGCCGATCGCCCGACTGCGCGACCGCTTCCGGTGGCACGCGCAGGTGCATGGGCCCGACGGAAGCCAACTCCGCGATCTCGTCCGCCGCGCCACGGCATCGCTCCAGACTCCCGACAACGTCGCCTGGATCATCGACGTCGACCCGGTCGAGATGCTGTAAGCACGAGTCAGTGTCACGGAACCGTTCCTGATTCGCGCGGGGCTCGTGGACAAAGACGACACCTCGCGACGCCTACTCACCCCGGAAGATCGCCGCGATCTGCTCTTCCGTAAAGTGCTTCTTTTCCATCCTGAAAACCTACCCTTTCTGGTGATGACAAGGTTTAAAAACCTAACATCCCGGATGGATCAAGAAACGGGGAGAACGTCAGAGACAAGCGTCCTCGATGGCGACAAGGCTTCCGACACGGTGGCCGGTTTTGCCGCGCCGAATGACAGTTCACGCGGGTCAACCTTGTTCTCGAGTAGAATATAACTTCATGCCGAATGTGACACGTTGACGCAAAAAGTGTACGTTTGTATATTCCCCCAAAACGATGAAGGTTGGCAATATGAGCACCATCGACGCACTGCTCGCGGATGCGGCACAACTTCCCGTCGCGGATCGGCTTGAGTTGATCGATGCCCTCTGGGACACCTTTCCAGATGACGCGCTGCCACCGCTGTCGGATGAGTGGATGGCTGAAATCCGCCGTCGATCGGCTGAGCTTTCTGCCGGCACGGCGACGACCAGTCCCTGGGAAGTCGTTCGAGGCGAGGCCTTGGTCAGGCTCTGTAAGGCTCCGCAGAGCAATCGGGGCGAATGATGACGGAAGTTGAGTTTCTCGCTGGCGCGAGGGCGGACTTCGACTCCGCCTTCGACTGGTACTCTGCGAGAAGCGAATCCGCTGCGAAACGCTTCCTTGAGGAGGTGCAAGCCTCTCTTGATCGTATCGCACTCGATCCGGAGATGTTTGCCCACCTGGACGATGTTTTTCGGCAGGCACGCATGAAGCGGTTTCCGTACCGCATCATCTTCCAGCACGAAGGAAATCGAATCACCGTCATAGCGATAGCCCACCACAGCCGAAGACCAGAGTATTGGCGGCGCACGGCCGAGTGACACGGTGTAATCGCATCCGGTGGCGCCGCGGCAGTTGACTTCTTCAACAGCACCCACCAAACCAGTTCTCAGGCGGCATGGCTGCGGAATTGGCAGGAGTGCCACACGCGGAATTCGTTGCCTTGTGCGGGCAGCATGGACTCAGTGTGTTCCAACAGACGGCCGAGGAACCTATTGCCGACGTAAAGGCGATCACTGATGCGCGTCATCGTTGATACGTCTGTGCTCATAGCGCTCGACCGGCTCGGACACATCGACGTGCTACGCAGGCTTTTCGGTTCCGCGGATGAATCGACCTCCTCGCCGGCCACCCCAGTCTTTCTTTTCAGCGCCGGCGTCCACGATGGCTTGGCGAGGCTCTGATACCATTCGATCCACGGAATGTCGGGCATGGGAGCCAGTTTCTAGCGGGGATTCAGCAGTAGTCGCGGTGACATCAACCGAGGTCCGCGCAGCCGCCCTTGCCGCACTGCGGGCGACCGCAGCCCTCGGCCGTAGCCTCATGACCTGCCCCCATGAATGACGCCGATTTTTAAGTTAGGGTTTTGCCCTCCAACAGACCAGCCCTGTGTGGTTGCGGAGGCGCAGCCGTAGCAACCACACAGGGCTGCAGCGACTCTGGGGCCGGGGGCCGGTACCCCAAG
>CAYSPN010000620.1:0-1720 GCA_964432895.1 uncultured Candidatus Kuenenia sp. | reverse complement strand
TCCCACCTGCGGAGCCTTGTCGTGACGATCCTGGGAAGGCATCATCGCGATCGCTCGCTGCGGAGTATGAAATGCTTCGCGCGAACAATGCCAAGACGCCCAACGACTACTATGCGCTGGCGATTCTCTCCGATCTGGTGGGAGGCCAAGAGCCCGGTTTTTCCTGGTGGCTTCATGCCGGCCTGCGTCGCTATCCGGATGAGCCGGCGCTCACGCGACTCTTGTCGGAGTATCTTGGAACGGAGGAAGCGGCCACAAACGCTCAATGGGCCCTCGTGGCGACGTCACAGGCCATTCCGAGTGACCGCTTTTATGACGTCTCCCGTCCGCTATGGGATCGGGTTTCTGGAGCGGTCGGTTTTACGGCGTTGTGCGCCCTTGTCGATGCATGCGAGGCTAATCGCGATCGCGAACCCGGCGAGGGGTATGTCGCGTTTTCTTGGTGGATGCTAACGCGGGCGGTCTGGGAACAGGATCACGCGTGGTTCGACGCCAGGATCGCTGAGTTGGAATCCCTCGATACAGATCTGACTCGCTGGGATGCCGCAGGCTATCGTGATCTCGTAGACCTGTTGATCATCTACCGTCAGGCGCGGCACAGGATCGTCACGAAGCGATTCGTGCGAGGCGAGATGGATCGCACGGTGATCGCTTGCACCTCGTCCAGCCAGCGGGCAGCGGACAGTCAGATGGTCGAGGCGCAAGCATTCCTTGCGGCCCATGAGCGAGAACTGCTCCGAGAGTTTCCTCCCGACAGCCTCGGGGCAGAGCCTTTAGTGATGGTGTGGGAGCATCTAGCGTTGGAAACAGCAAATCGGCTCGAGATTCCCGCGATACACGTCGACTCCGATGAGGAAGCATGCATTCGCGAGTTTGCTTTTTCACTTCTAACACACGGCTGGCACCCGATCGCATGGGTTCGAGCGTACTGGGTTTATTGGTTCCAGCAGATTTGCAAGGGCATGCTCGTCGCGGTGTGGGCTATGACCGCAGCTCCCGTCGGGGGGTTCGCGGTCGTCTCTCTGTCGTCAAACCCCGGCGGTACCATCGGGGGGGCGATTTTGTGTATTGGCATAACGTATGCCTTGCGATGGCTGATGCAGCTCCTGATACGCGAGCAGGCTGAAACCCAGCTTAAGTCTTCAGCGCGGCTGTACCGATACGTGTGGCGGCGTCGCATGATCGTCTTCTTCCAGGCGACGCCCGTGCCGATCGGCAGTCTCGTGAACGAGTTGAAGGCCATCGCCCGAGAGCCTCATGGCAAACGCCAATGCAGCCGCGCGGCTTACATCGCCGAATGCCTGGCGAGGGACGTAGGTTTGCGGCTGCTTGAGATCGCGATGAGGTATCGTTACGGACTGAGGAAATGACCACAAAGCCGTCGACTGCAACCGGCTCTCGCCCGTTCGGCAGGTCTTCGATGTGGATTCGCCAGTGGGTCACGACGGCTCCATCCTCGTTCGTCATCTCGTTGACCGCGGCTTGCCGGAGGCGGGTGACTTAAAGGACCACACGGACGTGCGCGAGGGTATCGGCGGCCGCTTCCGTAGATGCCGACGTTCGCATCGCGCCATTGCACCGCGACTTCCCAAGCGGCCCCATGCCGTTGATATCTAGAAAAAAGCGGCGCGGATGGTTTCCCAGCCCGGCCGCCTTTCCCCGGTCGCGCCGTGCCCAAGCCGCTACCCAGGCCACGCCCGACACGCAGCCCGATAGCCGC
>CAYSPN010000619.1:0-5220 GCA_964432895.1 uncultured Candidatus Kuenenia sp. | reverse complement strand
CTCCATGACGACTGGCCACCGCGGCCAGCGCCAGCCTGGCAACTCCATCACGAACGGCTGCGGTGGGCCGCGAAAGATCGTCCGCGAGAGCACAAGCGACACCAGCGCCGCCGTCACCACGCCCACGGCGTACATGCCGGCAAGCACCAGTGCCGGCAGCCGCAGCCATAAAAAGCCGACGGCCACGTTGGGCACGAAGGCGCCGCAGAGCAGAAGATAGACAGGCAGCCGGGCTGAGCAGCTCATCAGCGGCGCGACGAGAATGGTGAGCAGCCGGTCCCGCGGATTTTCGATCGTCCGCGCGGCCATGATGCCGGGAATCGCGCAGGCAAAGCTCGAAAGCAGAGGGATGAACGATTTGCCGCCCAGGCCCACGCCGCACAGCAGCCTGTCCATGAGAAACGCCGCACGGGAGAGGTAGCCGCAGCCTTCGAGGATGGCCACGAACAGGAAGAGCATCGCGATCTGCGGCACGAAGACCACGACGCCACCCACGCCCGCGAGCACGCCGTTGACGACGAGCGAACGGATCGCGCCCTCGGGCAAGAGGCTCTCGGCGAGCCCGCTGATCCAATCCATCACGCTGGAAATGCCATCCATGAGCGGCGTCGCCAGCCAGAAGATCGACGAGAACATCGCGAGCATCGTGGCTGCGAACACGAGCGTGCCCCAGAACCGGTGGGTGAGCAGGTCGTCGATCCGTTCGCCGAGCGGCCTGCTGGTGGGCGGCTGCCGATGCACGACGCCCGAGAGCAACTGCTCGATCCAGGCGTAGCGGGCGATCGCTTCGCGGGCGGCCGGTTCGTGACGCGCATCCACCGCCGCCAGATGGGCGTCGAGCCCCTGCGGCGGCTGCCTGGGTGCATCCATCACCGCGAGGACTGCGTCCCCGAGGGCATCGATCCCGGTCCGCGTCGGTGCCACCACACGGACAACCGGGCACTCAAGCCGGCGGCCCAGCTCCGCGGAGTCGATCGTGATCCCCTTCTGGTCGGCCACGTCGGAGAGCGTCAGCGCGACCACGGTCGGCAGGCCGAGTTCTCTTGCTTGCGTGGCCAGATACAGGTTGCGCTCGAGGTTGGTGGCATCGGCGACCACGAGCACGCAGTCGGGCATGGGCACACCGGGGAGCCGTCCGTGAAGCACGTCCACAGCCACTTGCTCGTCGGGGCTCTTGGGCACGAGGCTGTAGGTGCCGGGCAGGTCGATGAGTTCGATCGAATGGCCGCGATGGCTGAAGCGGCCAAGTTTTTCTTCCACGGTCACGCCGGGATAGTTACCGATCCGCGTCGGAATGCCGGCCAGCGCTGAGAAGAGCGTGCTTTTGCCGGTATTGGGATTGCCCAGAAGGGCGACGACGATGCCGCGTCCCGCCCGCGCTGCAGGCGAAGGGGAGCCATCAGGCGCAGCAGTGCCGTCAGGCGTGAGACTCATGGTGTGCGGTGCTGGTCACTTGGCGATGGCCACGCGGGCCGCCTCGTGGCGGCGGATCGAGAGCCTGTAACCGCGGAGTTCCAGTTCCAGCGGCCCGCCCAGCGGCGCCGTGCCGACAACGCGGACGTTCACTCCCGGCGTGAGGCCCATTTCCAGGAGCCGCAGCGAAGTCGAATCATTCCCAGAGACATCGGCCACGCGGGCCGTTGAACCGATGGCAACTTGTTCGAGCGACATGGGCAGACTCCTCGAAAAGGCAAACCACAGCAGAGGAAATGAACGCCGTTGCCGGCGGAGGCAATTGAGAATGAGTCTCAATCCACCGGTATAGTGTAGAACCTGACCGTGCAAGGGGCAACTGGTTGGCGTGAACGGGCTCAAAATGTCTGGATGTGGTCTGTTTGTGACGGGCACCGACACCGACGTCGGCAAGACGGCGGTGGCCGTGGCGATCGTGCGGCGACTGGTGCGGGACGGGCTCCGCTCGGGCCTACGGGTCGGCGTCTACAAGCCTGTAGCCAGCGGCGTGCGGCGAGAAGATGCCACCGGAAGTGACGTGGCCAGGCTCTGGGAGGCCGCCGGCCGACCGCTGTCGATGGATGCGGTCTGTCCGCAGGTGTTTGCGGCGGCGATCTCGCCGCCCCGCAGCGCCCGGGCAGAGGGCCGCCACGTGGATGAACGGCTCCTTCGCTCAGGGTTCGATGTGTGGCGAGACGCAAGTGACATCGTGATCGTGGAAGGGGCGGGCGGGTTGTTCTCGCCGCTGGGAGACACGACGCTCAACGCCGATCTGGCTTGCGACCTTGATCTGCCGCTGGTGGTGGTCGATGCCGCTCGGCTCGGGGCGATCGGCCGCACGCTGGCTGTCGCCGAGGCCGCGGCTGCACGTGGCCTGCGGCTGGCGGCGGTGGTGCTTTCCCAGGTTGAGCCATGGGAGGAAAGCCCCGAAGATCCGGAGAGCCCGCAGGCGATTGCGCGGCACAGCGCACACGATCTGGCCGAGCGGCTTCGGCCGGTGCCGGTGATGCTGCTCGCTCACAACGCTGCCGCGATCGAGCCGGCCCTCGACTGGCTCGCGCTGGCGTAGGCCGGCACTCAGCGTGTCGCCGACACGATACCGCCCTGAGCCGCGTGAGGAACCACGTGAGGCTTGGCGACCTGCTCCGCCTTCGGATTGCCGATCGAGAGTCGCATCGCCACCTTCCAGACGCCATCGGCGTCGGGCGTGACGATCCAGTGGGGCATCACCACGACCGATTGATGCACCAGTTCAAAGCCGCCCTCGGACTGGCTCACCGATTGGACCGGAAACGTCCACAGTCCCGCCGCCAGGCCGTTACTTGGCTCGGCGAAGGTGAGCCGTGCGTCGATTCCCAGCCAGTCATCAACCAGTCCGATCGTCCGCACGTCGGCGAGGTCGAGCGCCGTGCCAAGCTCGCCGAGGTTTCGCCGGGTGTCGTCATAGAAGAACCGGCCCTCGGCCCGGTCAGGCATGCCAGCGAAGTTGAACTCAACGGCCAGGTGTTGGCGAAAGTCTCCGGGCAGTCCCTCGAGCTTGTAGGCGATTTCGAGCGTCCGTGATCCAGCCTCGAGCGTTACCGCCTTCGAGAGCGTGAACGGAATGCCCCAGGCGTTGCCGGCCCGCGAGAGCAGCACCTGGATCCGCCCCGGATTGCGACGGACACTCGCCTCGTAGCCGCTGACCGCGAAATCCCCCCGCTCCATCGCCGCGCCAGCGACGATCTGCTCGGCATCGGTATCGCAATCCCAGAAGTGGTCGACGAGGCTCTTCCGCCGCGAGGAATCGTAGCGGACCATTCGCTCGAGACCCTCCTGCTTGAACCTGGCCACCTGCGATGCATCGACCACGCTGCGGGCGTTGCCCGGCCCGGCAAGCACCTGCGCATGGTAGGCCTCGGGCCGCCGATCGAGCGTGGCCAGAAGATTGTGCTCCTGATCGCGAAGGTCGAGTTCATAGAGCATTCCGCCGCGTGCCGGCGCGATCCAGGCATCGAGGCCGTCGCTGGAAAGACGGACCTCCGTCCGGCCGTCGAAGTCATAGTCGTCGGTCGTCGCCTCGACCCACGGCCCACGCCGCCCTTCCGCCCGGTCGGCTGCTGCATCGGCGGCGATCAGTTCGTGGTAGATGGCATTGCGGAGGTGCGGCAGGTAGATGCCACCGAAGGCGCCGTGCCAGTAGGCACAGTTGCACTGCCCGCGGTAGAGGGCCTGCGTGGCCTCGGCCACCGCCGTGGCAGCCGGTCCGGTCAGGGCCGGCTGCACTGCAGCGAGACGTTCGAGCCGCCGGCTGACGGCCATCATCCGCGCATACATCTCGTTGGCCTCCGGATATCGCATTCGGAAGTTCCGCCAGGAGCCACCCCGCAGAAACCGGGCCACGCTTGCCAGTCGCGGATCTGCTCCGCAGGTCTTTCTCGCCTCGATGCAGGCCAGCTGCGAATCGGGTGGCAGCACCCACTCCATCATCTCGCGGTAGCTGCATTCCGGCAGCCAGACCGTGCCGGCCGGCGGCACCTCGCGGACGACCTCCGAGGGCAGGCACATCTGGATCCAGTCGGCGTTGGCTTCGAGCAGGCCAAAAAAAGTCTCCAGCCAGCCGTCATCGAAGCAGGTCTTCCGCGTGTCGGGCCAGACGCCGAACTTCTCACCGTCGTCGCCGAAGACCGCCAGCGCCCCGTGCCGACGCGACGCCAGATACCGCAGATGGTCGATCGTGGCCTCTGGTGCGGCGAAGGGGATCACATAACGGAGATGTTCGCTGACGGGAAAGACGGCGAGCGTCGCACCGTCGCCCTCGGTGAGCCAGTGGCGGTCGAGCTGCTCGTCGGGAAGACCGGCGGCCTTGAAGTGGGAGTCGTCGAGGATCGTCCACTCGATACCGGCGGCGGCGATGTCGCGGGTCATGCCGGGATCCCAGACCCGCTCGGCCACCCACATCCCGGTCACTTTCGTCTGGAACCGGCGTTCGAGCCACGCCGTCGACATGCGGATCTGGCCAATACGGTCCCGCGCCGGAAGCATCGCGAGCACGGGCTCGTAGAACGCGCCGCCCACGATCTCGATCTGCCGTTCGGCCACGAGTCGGGCGATGCGGTCGAGATAGTCGGGATGGTGGCGGTCGAACCATTCGGCCAGCGGGCCGCTCGTATGCAGCGCGAGCCGGATGCCAGGATGCCTTTCGAGCAGTTCCAGGAACGGCAGGTAGCTGTCCTGATAGGCCTGCTCGATGACACCGTCGAAGTTGCCGACGGGCTGGTGGTCGTGGAGGACGAAGACGAGCCGGACGGCGGGCGACATGATGGCAACCAGAAGAGGTGGCGCTTGAGGTGGCGCTGGCGGAGAGGCCCCGTGATTGTCGGGGCTGATGCCCCTCGCGCCAAACGGGTTTTTGCCAATTTGGGCGGGCTCGCCACCGTTGCCGACCCGCTTGTAGGGCGTGTGCCGGCTGGGAAAGGTGTTCACGCCCCCGAAGAGATCGCAGGCGGATTCCCTTGCTGGCGCTGCGGGCTTGGATGGAATCGGGGGTCATGCAGCCCGACGCGCCAGCGAGGGACGGCGTCGGGCGAAAAACGACGTCTTCACGCACCGCGGAGCTGACGGGCCGAGTCGCCCGGTGTCGCGGTTGTGATGTGGCAGCCGGCGCCCAGTTCGAAACCGGCCAGGCCGTTGATCCGCGGCATGATCTCGAGATGCCAGTGCCAGCGGGCCGGCACGGGAACACCGGCGTGGGTGCTGACTGCATGCCCATACGGCGGCTGGTGCAGC
>CAYSPN010000618.1:0-5326 GCA_964432895.1 uncultured Candidatus Kuenenia sp. | reverse complement strand
CGACATCACCGACGTGGCCGCGTTCAACGACGCGTTGGACGGAAAAATCCTGATCCCGCAGCCCTTTGCCGAACTGCAGAGCCTGTATGCGGTGAAGTCTGGGTTCGCAATCTCCAAGTACATGATCCTCGAACTTGTGATCGCGGCCCTCATGTTCCTGATTTTCACCTGGGTCGCGTCGCGACTCCGAACGGGAGCAGCACCGAAGGGGCCGCTGCTCAATCTGTTTGAGTCGATGCTGCTGTTCATTCGGGACAACATCGCCCGGCCGGCGATCGACGAGCATGGCCACGATCACGGCGACGACCATGCTGGCGACCACGGGCATGACAAGGGTCATGGCGGTTCGGGCCACGCCCATGCTGCAGTCGCCCACACGGGCGACAGGTTCGTGCCGCTCCTCTGGACGCTCTTCTTCTTCGTGCTCGGCTGCAACCTGATGGGTATGGTGCCCTGGGCGGGCTCCCCGACAGCCTCGTTCTCGGTCACCCTCGCACTGGCCGGCGTGACGCTTGCCACAGTCGTGGTCGCGGGCATGCTGAAATTCGGTTTTCTTGGCTTTTTTGGCAATCAGGTGCCGTCGATGGACCTGCCTCTGCCGATCGCCATCGTCCTCAAGCCGATGATCTTCGCGATCGAAATGCTCGGCCTCTGCATCAAGCACCTCATCCTCGCGGTGCGGCTCCTGGCCAACATGGTGGCCGGCCACCTCGTGCTGCTGGGAATCATGGGAATGATCTCGGCGGCCGCGTCCTACTCGATGGGCATGTGGGCGACCGTCACCGGCATCAGCGTTGTGAGTAGCGCCTTGTTCAGTCTGCTGGAACTGTTTGTGGCCTTCCTCCAAGCGTATATTTTCACCTTTCTTTCGGCCCTGTTCATCGGTGCATCGGTGCATCAGCACTGACGCGATCCCCGGATGCCTTCAAGGCACCCGTAAGCACGACGACTCCGCCGAAAAAGCGATCACCAGCAACTGGCCTTCAAAAATACAGGGAATTCCGTAGAACTTCGGAGCTTGATCGGACTGTTGGGAGCAACTTCCGCATCGCCTCTCCGCCACCAACCGCACACATTTCCGCCTGGTTTCGCGATATGGTTTCGCGATCTGGTTTCGCGATTCGTTTTTCAGACTCGTTTTCAACTTTGGTTTTGCATTTCTGGGTTTTCATTTCTTGGTTCCGGGGCCGCGGCCCCGGGATCCTCGTTTTGCAAGGAGCTTGATCCCGTGATGATTCGATCGATCTTTTCCGCCCGCACTCTCAGCGTTCTGGCCGCCGTGGCCCTCACGTTCGTGTGTGCCGACTTCGCAAGCGCTCAGGAAACCGCCGCCGGTGTCGGCCGTTCGCTCATCGAACTGACCGCGCCGTTCAGCGTGGCCATGGTGGTGATCGGTGCCGCCTACGGCATCAGCAAACTCGCGGCCTCGGCCTACGAGAGCATGGCCCGTCAGCCCGAGGTGTCTGGCAGCATCCAGACGGCGATGATCATCGCGGCGGCCCTCATCGAGGGTTTCACGTTCTACGCGTTGTTCATCTGCTCGACGAAGTAAGAACGCCGCAGCCGAAGAGTCCACTGCAAAGGAATCCCTGGCTACCGGGCGAGAATGCGTGAAAACCGCATTCTCGCCCGCGCCAGGGCCTCACCAGGGGGGTCGTTCTGCCTGTCGTTCTGCGGTCGTTCGTGAAGAGATGCTTCGTGCTGAGGTCCGACAAGTCCGAACTTTTTGAAGGCCGAACCGTTTCTGTTTTGCTGTTTCTGGTTTCTGTTCCTGCCACTGGTTTGTAGCCACGCTCCGGAGTCGTCCCGTGATACCGATCCAATCCCCTGTCAGCGGCGCCGCCAAAGCTTTATCCACCCTCGGCATCGCCTGCATGGTGGCCTGTCTGGTAGGCGGTCCGGCGTTGCCTCGTACTGCGTTGGCCGCCGATGCTCACTCCAGTGACCAACCTCATGACAAAGATCATGCGGCACATACAGACCACGGCCACGGCCACCACGCTGAGATCGGCACGTCCGCTCCGGCTGGCGTGAAGCAGGCCGATTTCGAGAGCCCCGCCTGGTTTCAGACCGACCTGGCTCTGTGGTCGTTCGCCGTATTCATGCTGCTCCTCGGCCTTTTGAGTGCGTTCGCTTGGAAGCCGATCATGCAGGGTCTGGAGAAGCGTGAGCAGGGAATCGCCGACATGATCGCATCGACGCAGGCTGCGAACGAGGATGCCAAACGCATGCTGGCCTCGTATGAGCGGCGGCTGGCGGAAGCCACTGATGAGGTTCGCGGCATGCTCGATGAAGCCCGTCGCGATGCCGACGCCACCCGGCAGACGATCGTGGCCGAGGCCCGCAAAGCGGCTGAGGAAGAACAGGCCCGCGCCCGCCATGAAATCGGCCTCGCAAAGGACGATGCGCTCGCCCAGATTGCCGACCGGGCCGGAGACTTGGCCGTCGAGGTGGCCGGCAAGTTCCTCCGCGAAAAGCTGGGCCGCGACGATCAGGCCAGGCTCGTCCGCGACTCGGTCGCCAGCATCGGCACGAAGCCAAGCGTGAACTGAGGCCACGGCGACAAGCATGACAAGCATGACCAACAACTCCCACGATCACCACCGTGCACAGCAGGCCGCCGAAAAGGCCGGCGACGCCCCCACCGACATCGGGGTGGAACGTCTGTCGAAGGTCTACGCGCAGGCGATCATCGAGGCTGCCGACAGAAAGCAGTGTCGCCACGAAGTGATCGACGAACTCGCGGCCATGGTTCACGACGTCCTCCCCAAGGTGCCGAAGGCCCAGATCGTCTTCGACTCTCCCAAGGTGACGCCCGAGGAGAAGTCGGCGGTCATCAACAGGATCTGTGCGGGACGGGTGCAGCCAACGACCCTCCACACGTTGCATGTGCTGGCACGGCACGGACGGCTTGGCATCCTGTCCCATGTGGTGGCGGCCGCCCGGCGGCAGGCCGACGAACTGGAAGGCCGACGTCAGGCCACCTTTACCACCGCACAGCCTCTCGACTCGGGAGAGCAAAACGAGATCGTGTCCTCGGTCGAAAAGGCCATCGGCGCGAGCGTCAGCCCAACCTTCATCGTCAATCCTGAACTGATCGGCGGCCTCATCGTGCGGATCGCCGACACCGTCTATGACCATTCCGTTGCCACGAGCCTTGTGCGGCTCAGGGCACGCCTGAAGCAGAGGAGCATTCATGAAATTCAATACGGACGAGATCGCCTCGGTACTGCGTGAGGAAATCGACCGGTTCGAGTCGGGCATCGACGTCCGCGAGGTCGGTCGCGTGCTCGAGGTCGGCGACGGCATCGCGCGGGTGTGGGGCCTCTCCGGCGTAATGGCCGGTGAAATGGTCGAATTCCCCGGCGGCGTCACCGGATTGGCGTTCAATCTGGAGGAAAACTCGGTCGGCGTGATCATCCTCGGCGATTACCTCAAGGTGACCGAGGGCGACGAGGTGCGGAGCACCGGCAAGCTCTTGAGCGTGCCGGTCGGCGATGCCGTGATCGGCCGCGTGCTCGACCCGCTCGGCAATCCGCTCGACGGCAAGGGGCCGGTGGTCACCGAGCATCGTCGCCCCGTCGAGACGCTCGCCCCGGGTGTGGCCGACAGGCAGCCCGTCCGCGAGCCGCTCCAGACGGGCATCAAGGCGATCGACGCCATGACTCCGATCGGCCGCGGCCAGCGCGAGTTGATCATCGGCGACCGTAAGACCGGCAAGACGGCCATCGGCATCGACGCGATCATCAACCAGAAGAACAGCGGCGTGAAGTGCTTTTACGTCGCCGTCGGCCAGAAGGATTCGTCGGTGGCGGTTGCCATCGACATCCTGCGGAAATACGGCGCGATGGACTACACCACGGTGATCGTGTCAGGGGCCAGCACCGCGGCTCCCCTGCAATACATCGCCCCGTACTCCGGCACCGCGATGGCCGAATACTTCATGTACAACGGCGAACACGCGCTGATCGTGTACGACGATCTGTCGAAGCAGGCCACCGCGTATCGCCAACTGTCGCTGCTCATGCGGCGTCCGCCTGGGCGTGAGGCGTATCCTGGCGACGTCTTCTATGCCCACAGCCGCCTGCTCGAGCGGTCGGCGAAGCTCTCGAAGGAGAAGGGGGGCGGTTCGCTCACCTCGCTTCCGATCATCGAAACACTCGAGGGTGAGGTCTCGGCCTACATCCCCACCAATGTTATTTCGATCACCGACGGCCAGATCTACCTGCAGCCCGACCTCTTCTTTGCCGGCCAGCGGCCGGCCATGAACGTAGGCATCTCGGTGTCGCGCGTCGGTGGTGCTGCCCAGACCAAGGCCATGAAGAAAGTTGCCGGCGGTCTGCGTCTCGATCTGGCGAGCTTCCGTGAACTGGAGGCGTTCGCCCAGCTTGGCACCGACCTCGACGCCGCCACGCAATCGCGTCTCGATCGTGGCTACCGGATGGTCGAACTGCTCAAGCAGGGCCAGTATCAGCCGATGGACGTGGTCGACCAGGTGCTGAGCATCTATGCCGGCACCCGCGGCCACCTCGACTCGGTGAAGCGAGAGGAAGTCGCCGAGTGGGAGAAGGGCTTTCTGACCTTCATTCGTGACCAGGTCCCTGAGCTCCGCGCGAAGATCGAGCAGTCAAAGGAATTCGACACCGAGTCGGAGCGGCAGCTGGAGGCGGCGATCGCGGAGTTCAAGCGGCAGTGGGCCGCCAAGAATGGCTCGGGGGAAGGCTCGGTGGGCGGCATCCGGTCGCTGGCCGGTACGGCGAAGTAGTTGCGGACCAGACCAAACTGAATCGAACCAGACTGAAGGTTTCCAAGTATGGCCAAGGCGAGAGCACTCGATCGACGCAGGCGTTCCGTGCGGAATATCCGCAAGATCACGCGCACGATGGAGCTGATCGCCACCGCGCGGTTCAAGAAGGCGATGGACCGGTCGGTGGCCGCGAGGGACTACACGAAGCAACTGGTGAAGATCCTGGAAAATATCGCCAGCGTCGGTGCCGACGTTGTCCACCCGCTGCTCGACGTCCGGCCGACGAAACGCGCCGCCGTTTTGGTGCTCTCGGGCAATCGCGGCCTCTGCGGCGGCTACAACTCCAATATCGTCAGGCAGTCCGTGGCGATGCTTGGCCAGTGGAAAAGCGAGCAGGTCGACACCGATGTGGCCGTCTCTGGAAAACGAGGCATTTCGGCCCTGAAGTTCCGCGGCATCACCATGGACGAACGCTACACCTCGTTTGAGGACAAGCCCGCGTTCGACGCTGTGATGCCGATCGGCCGGGCCTACCTCGAGGCCTACGCCGCTGGGAAAATCGATCGGCTCGACGTCGTC
>CAYSPN010000617.1:0-2316 GCA_964432895.1 uncultured Candidatus Kuenenia sp. | reverse complement strand
GCCCGTGAGCAGGGTGTCGAGGCCATCCGGGCCGGGGCCACCCAGAAGTCCATACGACTTTGCCAGCAGCTTCACCGGATGGATGGTGGGCTTGGATGTGCCCTGCTCCATTTGTATCCGGCAGCCGCTGCACTCGGTAGCACCCGCGGCGATGCCGCTGCTCCGCATGGCCGACACGAGCCCCAGCCCCACCCGCAGGCTGGTGCGGTAGTTTTGCCGCGACAGACCGAAGGTGCCCGCCATTCCCGAACAGCCGCGGTCGGTGGTGTCGAGCGTGAGGCCGGGCACGAGTCGCAGGAGGTGCTCGGCCGGACTCTTGTCGCGGCCGATCCTCGCATGGCAGGGCGCATGGTAGAGAATGCGGGCGGCAGGCTCCGTCGCCAATGGTTGGAAGTCGAGACGCAATCGGCCCTCACGGTGCAGTTCCCAGAGGTACGAGGCCGCATCGGTGGTGGCCGCCACCACGCGATCCATCTCTTCATCTTCCAGCAGCAGTGGATAGTCGTGCACGATGCAGGTGACGGCCGACGGTTCGGTCGAAACGATCCGGTAGCCGAGACGCACCGCCTCCGCCAGCACGCGGAGGTTTGTGCGGGCGAGCCGCCTCGCCGCGTCGACATCTCCCGCGGCAACCAGCGGCATCCCCGCAGCGACCTGCCGGGGATCGATGAACACGCCGATGCCGTTGTGCTCGAGCACCGCCACGAAGGCCTTCACCAGGAGTGGATCGTGGCGGCGGGCGAACGTATCGAGAAAGTAAAGCACCCGAGGGCCGCTGCGCCGCGACGGCCGCGTCAGACCATGGCGAGCCGCCCAGCGGATCACTTGCTGGCCGGTGAAGGGAGGGAGCTTCCGGCCGCGGGCCACTCCCAGCATTTTCTCCATCACCCAGCGGGCCTGGGGGTTGGCGATGGCGCGGTTGGCCAATGGCCCACACCTGCCGCCCAGGCTGCTCAGGGTGTCGACCCGCGAGAGCAGCCACGCATGCAGATCGAGGCTGTTGATGCCGGTATGGGCGGCCTTGAGTTCCGTGACGATCGCCGGGATGTCGACGCCGGCAGAGCAGTCGGTGCGGCATTGGTGGCAGTTGAAACAGGTGTCGGCAATGGCCCGAACGGCATCGTGTCCCAGCGACTTCGGGTCGAGTCGCGCGGAGAGGAGGGCCGCCATGACGTTGGCCTTCGCGCGGGGCGATGCCTCCTCGGCCGGATTCTCCCGATACATAGGGCACATCCGCATGCTGGGTGACTGGCTGCGGCAGGCACCGCAGCCGTTGCAGGCATCGACCTCGTCGGCCAACTGCTCCGCCGTCCATGTCAGCACGGGCAGTGGTGGCGGCGGGGGCTGCGACTCAAGCGCCGGTCGCCATGACAGCGGTGCCTGCGGGGCCGGGAGCAGACCGGCGACCATGCCAGCTTTGGTCACCATGCCAGGATTGAGGATGCCGATCGGATCGAATACCCGCTTCACAGCGGCGAACACATCCGCCAGTTCCGGGAAGTGTGTCGCGAAGAAAGGCGTGCGCGAGAGGCCGAGGCCCTGCTCGCCGCCGATCGTGCCGCCGACGGCGACCACCTCGGCGTAGATGGCATCAGCCAGTCGCTCCAGCCGCGGCCGCTCCGCCGGATCACGCGGATCGGCATAGGGACGCACGTGCAGCTGTCCGTGGGCCGCGTGTGCGAAGAGCATGGCCGTCGCATCGCACTGCTTGAGCACCGCCTGTAGCCGCCGAAGAAAATCGGGCATCGCCTCGGGCGGCACAACGACGTCTTCCACGAATGGCACCGGCCGCACGGTGCCGCGGACCCCGTGGAGCGTGGCCACCGCGCTTCGGGACAGTTCCCACAACACAGCCTTCTCGGCGGCATCTTCGGCCCGGCGGACGTCGATGCAGAGCGGTCGCGGGCCCAGCAGCCGCCGTGCGGCGTCGTCGAATCGCGCGGCGGCGGCCTGCTCGTCGGCGTCCGAAAACTCCACGAGCAGCGCGGCGTCTGCGACCGGCGGAATGAGCTGGTCGAACGCCGGCTTGGCGCTGCGGGCCAGGGTGAGGTGTCGCTTGTCGAGCAGGTCGCAGGCGTCGGGAGAGAGTGGCCGCAGTGCGATCGCCGCTTCGGCCGGGCGGTCGAGCGAATCGAAGAGAAACAGCCCCTCGGCGGTCGCCTCGTCGACCGGCACGGTGCGAAGCGTGGCCTCGGTGACGATTCCCAGCGTGCCGTCGGCGCCGCAGAGCAGCCGCGGCAGGTCGATGAGCCCGTCACGGTCGAGCGTGCGGACGAGATCCTGAAGCTGGTAGCCGCCGTGCGTGGCGCGGGCGGG
>CAYSPN010000616.1:0-6228 GCA_964432895.1 uncultured Candidatus Kuenenia sp. | reverse complement strand
CGATGCCGTTCGCATTCGGAAAAGATGCTACCGCCAGCATTTTCCGGGTATCGAGCGATTCATGCGACAGCAAATGAGACCGACGGACACGTCGAGACGTCGCGGATCGTTTACGGCGAGTGAAGAGGCTGAACAACGGGCTCATGATCATGTGATCTCTAGAAGAAGATGGGCACAATCTGCAGGCTTTATCGATGGTTTCGTCGCGCGATTGAGATGGACCGCCGATACATTCAAGTGGACTGAAAGAACCACCGCCGTCTTCAATGACACGGCTCGGCGTGGAGCTTTAAATCCAACATTGCAACACCTCATGGGCATGCGGGGGAACGCATCGCTTATCGGAGGGCATTTCAACGTTG
This sequence comes from uncultured Candidatus Kuenenia sp., assembly GCA_964432895.1. Classification (GTDB taxonomy): domain Bacteria; phylum Planctomycetota; class Planctomycetia; order Pirellulales; family UBA1268; genus CAMCQY01. The sequence goes on along the minus strand of CAYSPN010000616.1, from coordinate 5,866 downwards.
GAGACACCCCCCTGTATTAACCACACTCTACGGCGGGGTCAACTTGTTGGTTCGGACGAATGGCAGAGTCATTTTTGAGAAACAGGAACAGGCCTTTTTATCGAGAAAAAACGACGACGTCTTATTGGGCGGTGCTCCAGTCGATTCGGGGAACGCGAGGGAGGGACGGGGATCCGCTTGGATCCGAGACGGCTGTGTCCCTAGCGGCATACGCCCGCAGTTCAGGACTGGCCAACAGGCCTTGCGATGATTGCCATCGGCTGGGTTACATCGAAACCGGTGTAACCCGACTTTCGATGACAGGCGTTCCGGAGTCGCTCTACACCCTTGCATTCGCCCCCCTCCCCCAAGCCGATAGCTTGAGGCCAACACGACCAACTTCAGGAGTAGCAGTCCGTCGACCGTCGCACAAACGATCTACCGCTCCACCAATCATTCCCACCGGGCATGCTGGCTGCGGACAATCTCAAAGAGCGCGTGATCGGCGAGCAGACAATCAATCTGCAGATGGCCGTATTCCGCACGGGCGAACGACTCATTCCGAGGGTCTAACCGAACCTGTGGTCGATCACGTCACCGATATGCCTACGCCGACGTCGGCATGACTCCGCTCCCGACGGCAACCGCCACCGGGTGGCCTCCCAGCCGCGTATTCACCCCCAGCCGGTAGAGCGTGCCCCACGCCCTCGCGTCCACATCCGCCCGCATGCCGCGGCTCCGCCTCGCCTCGAACGCGTCGCGGAAATGCTCTGCAAACGCCCCCGTGCGGCTGCCCCGCGTGGGCACTACGCACCGGCGGCAGACGTTTGTGGCGATGAACCGCGCGTCGCCAATAGAAAACGCTCGCGGCTCGGGCGGTGGCAGATCAGCATACGGATCCACCGGCAGGTCCGCCGGCAGATCCAAGAGCGACGGCTGCAACTCCGGCCGCGCGGGGCTCGCGAGTGTGTCTTCCCAGAAGGCGTCGCAGCCACCGATTTCGAGATTCACCCGAAACCGCCGCCGCGACTCCGCCAGATCGAAGCCAAACCAGCGGGCCACTTCGACAAGCGTCGCCGTCGAGACGAGCGTCGGCCCCGGGGCATCACGGTCGTCGGGAAACCCGCCGTCGACCCTTTCTTGCAACAGCACGCCGACACCGAAGACTTCCGAAAGCCACTCGCACGGCCCCCCCTGCCCCGGCACCAGATGAAACGAGTCGCGGATCACTTGTCCACCGGGGTTCCCAGCCAGCCCCCGGAGCCGGTCGAAATCGGCCGCGGGCAACGCCGCAGCCTTGATCGCCGCCGGATCGACCCAGAGCGTGACCAGCCGCTCGTCGAGGTCAAACTCGGCCCGGATCGCATGAAACAGCGGCGACCGCTTGGCGTTGAGCACGCGGCCATCCATGTCCACGAGCCGCCAGCGACGGTCGTTTTCTAACGCGCCCGAAGCCAGCACGCCGCATTCGACGAGTTCGAGCCCGTCGAGGCTCTTTACGGGATAGATCGTGATCCGATCGAGCGTGGGCATGATGCCTTTCAGGCGATCCGATCAGACTCCGCTGGTGCCGCATCAGGAACGGCCGCCAGATAGCGATCAAAATCCTCGCGTCGTCCGGCCGCGGCCTCCCGCTTGAGGTAGTCCGTCGTCAATACGACCGCCAGCTTTTCGCCCGCAGCCGTCGCCAGGAACTGGCTGAGCGAATACCCCTCCTGCGAGGCCAAAGCCTCGATGCTGCGCTTGAGCGACTCAGGAATTTCGACCGTGACGGTACTCATGAAATGCCTCGAAGGAGCCGGAGGAAATCGCCAGGGCGCATACACTCGATTCCAAACTGATCCGCACCCGCAAAGTCACGAACGTTGTGCGTCACGATGATGCGGCACTGGGCCGCGACCGCGAGTTCCAGGATCATGTCGTCATCCGCGTCGGGGAGGAACGGCCGCCACAGAAAGTATACTCCAGAGAGCATCCAAGAGTTGACACGTGCTCCCTCACAAGTTGGCCGCGGCTCGGATTCTGCATTCGCAACAGTCAACTCCAACGAGCTCGTGGTAGTGCGTGTGGTTCCTGCGTGCTGAAATCAGTCCGGCAGTACCGAAGAACGGACAAGTTAAAAACTTGCCGCCACGGGGGACACGGACAAGTTGAAAACTGGCGATCTTGTTTCGCGTGACAGACCGATTCCCTCGCTTGCGCTTCGGGCTTGGATGGGGAGGGGGCCGGAGCAAGGGGGGCTGATCACATCTTGAAATTGAACGTCTGCCAGAGGAGCCGCAGGAGCCACTGGCCCACCGTGCGGCTGCCCACCTTGATTCGCGCCGTGCCCCGCATGCCCGGCGTCAGCACGCCGTCGGGATCGTCGAGCGACGTCATCGCCTCGTAGCTCGTCGAGATCGGCAGCTCGCGGCCCGAGTCATCAGTCTTGGTCGGCACCTGCCCACCAGCCTTCACGCTGAGCCGCTCGGAGCCGGTCTCGATGTGGGTCTCCGCCAGCTCGTCCACCTTCCCCGTGAAGGTCCGCCACGGGAAGGCGTCGAGCTTCATATCGACCGGCTGCCCACGAGTGATGAATTCCACCTCCGACTGGTCCACCACCATCACCCCTTCGAGCTTCTCCGCCTCGCCAACCATGCACAGCACCGTGCCCTCGGTGAAGGTCGCCCCCAGGTTCTTCTTGTTGAGCGCATTGCCCGACCAGCCCGGCAGCTTTCCCGCGGCCGCCGCCTCCTTCGAGGGCGGCACACTCGTCGACGGCAGCACGACGCCGTCGCGGGGCGCCACGAGCACGAGCTCCTCCCGATCCTTCATCTTCTTGGCCAGCTGCTCCTCGACGCTCTTGAGCGACTCCTCCACCGTGCCGATCTCCAGGCCCGCCGCCGGGTCGGTGAACCTCTCCCGCTGGAGGCTGTTGAGCCGGGCCCGCGACTGCGAGGCCTTCCCCTCCAGATCCGCGATCGCGAGGTCGAGATCGATGCTCGACAGCCGGGCCAGCTCCTGCCCCTTTTTCACAAGATCGCCGGCCTTCACCGCCAGGCTCTCGAGCCTCCCGGCCACCGTCACGTAGACCATCTCCTCGCCCCGCGGCCGCAGCTCGGCGGCACACCAGACCCGCTGCGGCAGCGGAATCAGCGCGATCGCCGCCAGCACCGTCGCCGCCACGATGCCCGACACGGTCACATTGAGAGCCTTCACTTCGTCACGCCTCCCGGGAACATTCAGAAACTTGATCATCCCCTGCAGTGGTCGGATCACCAAGCCCCAGAGGGCACCAGCGGCCAGGATCTGCCCCAGCACCTCGAGCCGGTAGGGTTTGAAGACGCTCCACATGAACAGGAAAATCGAGGCCGACACCATCCACATGTAGAGGCTCGACGCCACCGCATAGAGCGCAAAAAGCCCCCGCTTCCGCTGCGGCAGGAAGGGATCCTCCGGCTGCTTGATTCCCAGGCACCACCGGGAGGCCGCACGCCCCAGGATCGAGGTGGCCTTCTGGCGGAGGTTAGGGATCTCGAGGATGTCGGACAGGATGTAGTAGCCGTCATACCGCATGAGCGGATTGGCGTTGAACAGGATCGTCGACACGCTCGACACGAACATCACGTCGAGACAGAGCTGGTTGAAGATGCCCGCATGAGAATTCCACCAGAGGTAGGTGGCGATCGAGGCGATGATCACCTCGACATACATGCCGGCCGCGCCGATCGCCGCCCGCTTCCACTTGCTCGGCAGCATCCAGCTGTCGGAAACGTCGCAATAGAGGCAGGGCGTGAACACCAGCAGCATCATCCCCATCTCATGGCACTCGCCGCCGTAGTGCTTGCAGGAGAGGCCGTGGCCGAACTCATGGAGGATTTTCGTGACCCCCAGCGCAATGGCCAGGTAGAGCCAGTTGCCCGAGGCGAAGAACTGGTGGAAGTCGGGCAGCTTCGAGCGAAAGACGTCGAAATTCACGAGCACGAGCATGACGGCGCTGGTGACGAAGCTCATCGCCACCGCTATCGCCCACGGCTCGAAGAGCCAGCCAAACCACGGATCGAGCTTCGTCAGCATCCAGTCGGGATCGATGCCCCGAAACCGCAGCGACATGATGTTCGCCAGCCATGCCATCCACTGCTTCCAGATCCGCTGCTTCCGCCGCTCGTAGAGCTGGGGCCCCTGACCCGGCCGGTCGCCCATGACGAGGCCGCTGCGGTGGAGCGTGGCCACGAACCGGGCCAGCTCATCGAGCGTGATCCGCCGCGGTGGAAAGCGGGCCTCGAACTGCTCCTTGAGCTCTTCGAGGCTGACCTCGCCGTCGAGCATGTCGAGCAGTGCGTATTCCTCCGGCCGGAAGCGGAAGTAGGAGAGCGAGATCGGGTCTTTCACCACCCACCAGGCCTGCCCCTGATGCAGCTGCCGGTTCGTGACGAGGTCGCCGCGGCGGCGCAGGCCGACCGGCCGCGTGGTGCTCGAACGAAAGGCGTCGGCGGTGGCCATAAACGCGCCGCTCTACTTACGGACCGCAGGCAGCGGCGGTTCCTTGGAGTGGATCACGAGCGTGGCGGTCTGGCCGGCACGCAGCAGCCATTGCTGCGTGCCCTCGATCTGCCGGTTTTCCACCTCGGCAAACACCCGGTAGTCGCCCCCGCTCTCCACGATCGGGCTGGTGAACACGATCCGCCCCTTGAACTGCTCCCGGCGATTGTCGGCCAGCACCACCTCCGCCGTCACCGGCCGATCGCGGACCTGCTCCGGATTCCATCGGGTCGAGTCGACGTAGGCCTCCACCCGCAGCTTGTCGGCGCGGACCACGCGGGCCAGCGGATCACCCGGCTGCATCCATTCCCCCTCGTGCGGAAACAGCTGCACGACCACGCCATCGAGTGGCGACTTGATGAGACGACGTTCGATCGCATTTTCGGCCGCGTCGACCTCGACCCCCTTGGAGATCGCCGCCATCGTCGAGACCTTCTTCTCGAGCTGCGCCTGTTCGATCTGAAGCTCGCTCTTCTGCTCATTCAGCTGCAGCCGGTTGAGCTCGACGCGGGTGACGCTCCCAGGAACTTTGCGATCCGACTCGGCCGCCTTCTCGTATTCGATCTGCGCGACCTTCTCGGCAGCCACGGCGTAGCGGACATCCACGTCACTCTCGGCCTTGGCGACCGCCTGCTCGTGCTCGGCCTTCGCCTTGCGTCGCTCCATCTGCGGCTGGTTGTCGTCGATCTTGGCGATCACGTCGCCCCGTTTCACCACGTCGCCCTCGCGGGCCAGGAGTTCCTCGAGCACACCCGCCTCGCGGGCCGGCACCTTCGCCTCCTCCATGAGCGAGACGAGGCACCGCTCCAGCACAGGTTCGCCGTCGACGGCGCGAGCAGTCGCCGCAGGCAGGAGCGTCAGGGCGACACCACACATGAAAGCCCGAAGCGCGAGCGAGGGAACGCATGATGAAACGCACCATGCCATGCCCAGCCACCCGCATTTCCCTTGCTTGCGCTGCGGGCTTGGATGGCATCTGTGTCGCGGCTCGTGGTGCTGCGGGATTGGATTGTCGTGCGTGGACGAAATGCGTGCCATGAAGGCTCCCTACCAGAGTCGGAACAAAATCTGCGATTGAATGAAGGACAGCACGTCGTGAAACCAGACATACCCAAGCGGACGCTTGCCGCAGGCGATCCGGGCAGTGACCGTGGCGCCGGCGCCGAGTTCCTCCTTCTCGTGCCGCTCCGGGTCGATCGTCACCCGCACCAGCACGGTGTTGCCCGCCTCGCCACGCACCTCCGCCTGCTCGTGGATCTCCTTCACGGTGCCGTAATGCCGGGTGCCAGGATCGGTGGCCAAAATGTAGTCAACCGTCAGCTCGCGGCCGGCCTGCTTCGCGGCGAGGGCGGCCCGGTTGATGTGG
>CAYSPN010000615.1:0-2272 GCA_964432895.1 uncultured Candidatus Kuenenia sp. | reverse complement strand
ATGTCGAAGTGACGGGCGCCCGTCAGCGTGTCCACCATCTCGTGGCAAAAGCCCTCTCGGGTCACCCAGAGGGCAGGATCGTGACGGCGGAGATCGACGGGCACGGAATACGTTCGCAGTGTCTTGCGGCGATGCTTGACGTATTGCGGGAAGAATGACATGGAGAGTTCCCGCAGCGTTCGATAGATCGGATCGCGATACCGCAGATACGGGCTGTTGCTCTTCGAGATCGCCCCCCAATAGCGTCCCCGTCGAAAGAGCGCCATGACGTGATCGACGTCGCCCCGTGCGGCCCCCAGGTCGATGAGGAGCGGGGGATGGCCGTTGAGCCAGAGGGCGCAGGCCGCCACGAAGGCCCCCTCGATGCAATGGGCATGCCCGTGCCGGAGCACGCCGACGACAGACAAGGCGGTGGGGCCGTCGGCCTGGTGATTCCAGCGCAGCCCCGTGACAAAATCCTGGATCCGTTCCGGCGTGCGCAGCCCGGCCAGCCGGGTCGTCATCGCCCTGGTCAGCCCGACCTCGACGCCTAATTTTTCCCGCGGATTCATGCGTACCTCGGCAGGCAGACTACCCATCCTGCCAAGCAGGCTCAACCGGTCAGCTTGCGGTTTGTTTTATGAGGTCACCCAACGCTCGCCGGATTGGCAGCGACTTGGATAGAATGCAATTGGCAGCAGAGCCCGAGGGTTCACCGAGTGATTTCCATAAGGAGAGCATCGCCGATGTCGCGGCACTCGCGGTGGTTTCAGGTTTCGGTTCTCATCGTTGTCACGGCCCTCGCGTGGTGCCAGCCGCAGACCGCATCGGCATGGTTTGGCCGGTGGCAGCGCGGCTTCTACGGCGCGGGCTTCCGACCCTGGTGCGGCCCCGTGTTTGGCCCGCGTGTCTACGGCGGCTGGGGCGGCTGGTATGGCGGCTCCCGGTTCGCCTACAGCGACTCTGTTTACGTGGGTGGTCCTTTCGGCGGTCTCTTCTCCGGCGCGGTCTCGAGTTATGTGATCGGTCCTCGCTGGTGCGGCCCCGCATACTTCGGCGGCTGGCGTGGTTATGGGTGGGGCGGGTGCTACGGTTGGAATGGTTGCTACCCCTACGGCTATGGCTGCTGGGGCTATCCACCGATCGTCGTGTCGCCCTATGCCGGTTCGTTTGGGCCCGTCTATGGACCGGCGGGTGTCCTGCCGTACATGGGACTGTCCGCGAGTGTGCCCGCGAGTGTGCCCGCCAGACGGTCCGTGGGCGGACCTGTTGCGCCACCGGCTCCGCAGTTGGCGTTGGGTCGAGCCGCCGCAGCGGTTGCTCCCGCGCCGGCCATAGCCGTGCGTGCGAGCAACGGTGTCGCCCGCCTGCGTGCCGCCAGACTCGTGGCCGTTGGCGACCGGCACCTGCGAACAGCACTTCATGATTCCACCAAGCTGGCAGCGGCACTCGATGCCTACAGGCGGGCTGCCACGATTGCGCCCGACCAGGCAGACACGTTCCTACGGCAGGCGATCGTGCTCACAGCACTGGAGCGAGCCGACGACGCCACCAAGGCGGTCGATCGGGCCGTGGCCATCGATGCACGTCTGGGCCGCGATGCGGCAGCAGCCGTGGCGGCACAGGAGCGGCTCCCCCCTGATCCGGTGTTTGGCGACAGGCCCGACACCGGCCCAACGACGCTCGCCTCGCGGAGCACGGGTCTGCTGGCCCGGATCTTCCGGGAAGACGCTGCCGGCGATGGTCCACCGGTGCCAGTCGGGGCCAACTGGATCGCCACGCGGTGGTCACAGCAGTGGCAGGGGCAGGTCAACGCGGTCGCTGTCAGATAGCCGCCGGATACGAGACCGTGGCACGCGAGACCTCCCCGAGGCGGTAAACCTCCCCAACGCGGCAAAGCTGGGTATGCTGGCGGCATCATGGCACCCACATCCATTCCGGCGTCTTTGGCACCGCAGTCGTGCGAGCGGATCGATCTGAACTCGGCTGACGGCCGGCCGCGATTGGACGCGCTCCGGGCCAAACTCGCCTCGCAGGGCGAACTGGTGAGCCCGGCCGGCCGCCAGCGGACCATCGACGTCTTCGGTGAGCCTCTCACACCGCGGCAGGTGGTCGAACGGATCTGCGGCGACGTGAAGGCCAAGGGGCTTGCGGCCCTGCTCGACTACACGCGTCGGATCGACGGCGCCACCGTCTCGCGGGATTCGCTCTTCGTCGATGCCGCTGCGCTGGCCGCCGCCCATGCGGCCGCCGAGCCCGGCTTCCTCGCCGCCGTGCGACGGATCAAGGCGAA
>CAYSPN010000614.1:0-1928 GCA_964432895.1 uncultured Candidatus Kuenenia sp. | reverse complement strand
AATCCGCCGCGGCTGCGAACCCAAATCCCCCTGATCTGAATGATTTCCAGTCTGACTGCCAGGCTGATTATCAGTCTGATTACCAGGCTGGGATTCGGCGGCGCCTTCTGGGGACGTACCTTCCGGAGGTGTTGAGGAAGGCTCTGGCGTTGAACTCATCGGTCTCTCGGGCTGTGGATAAGAAATGCGGGAAACAGGACTTGAACCTGCACGGTATTACTACCACCAGGCCCTCAACCTGGCGCGTCTGCCAATTCCGCCATTCCCGCAGCGGTGCGAACCAAGACCTTCTCTTGGACGTTCTCTTGACCCTTCTCTCGACCACGGCACGCTTTCACACTCCGCGGCCAGCACCTCATTCTGAGCCGTTGCCGACCGCAGTCAAGCAGCCTTCGCGGGATGCGACGAAATCAGCCGCGGCGCACTCGCAAGAGCACCGAACGCGGTCAAGCCGCCCATAAAAGCCAGACTCCAGGCCACGTCGCCGACAGGCATCCACCGGTAAAACGGCAACCCGGCCGTGTAGCAGGCGAGCAGTCCGGCCAGCGTGTGAGGGTAGTCGTTGCTCAGGCACCAGTGGGCAAAATTCGTGGACAGAAAAAACATGAGCGAACTGGCCAGGGCGCCGCCCGCGATCGAGAGCAACCGGCCGTTGCGGACGAGCCCGCCCAGCAGCACAGGCCAGGCAAACGCCGCGTAGACCACGGCAGCCATCGCCAGGCTGCCGGCCGAGGTGCCGTAGGCTGGCAGGGCAAGGTTACTGATGGACAGAGCCACCAGTGGCACGGTGACCGCTACAAACGGGTTGGGAAACATGGCCCCGGCCGCGATGGCCGCTCCGGCCAGGGGCGTGACGTTGTAAGCCGGTTGCCACAGCCGCCCCGCCACTGACACGGCAACCAGCACGAACCAGACCCCGCAAAGCGTGGCAAACGGTGGGCGGTGCTTCGCGACGTTTTCCATAGTCAGCCGTGACTCCCGAAGATGGCGGAATTAGGAGCGGTGGTTTGAACACCGTCCGGGAACGCCCGATACACTAGCGGTTTTTGGGTTTCGAGCAAGCGAAAACCATCCCCACCGTCCCAGACGGGACCACTGCCATGCCGGCCCTACCACCCAATCCAGCAGGCCCCTTCCGCACGCTCACCCTCGAACGGCGGGACGATGGCGTGGTGGTGATGTCATTTTTCGTTCCCGACCACGCCCAGAATGTGCTCACGGCGGAGGCCGTCAAGGACCTGTCGCAGGCGCTCGACAGCATCGAGGCTGGACCGCCACCCGCGGCGATCGTGATTCGGTCCTCGCGTGAGGGCTCGTTTTTTGCCGGCGCCGACGTTGCACGTCTCGAACGCCTGCACGACATGCCCCCCGAGGAGATCGAACGGTTGTGCGTGGCTGGCCGTGGGGTCTTCTCGCGGCTTTCCTCCCAGGCGTGTCCGTCCGTGGCGATCATCGACGGCATCTGCCTCGGCGGCGGACTCGAACTTGCCCTCGCCTGTGACCTGCGAGTCGCCACCGACTCTCCTCACACGACGATTGGGTGCCCCGAGGTGAAACTGGGCCTTCTGCCGGGCTGGGGCGGCACAGTTCTCCTGGCTCGGCTGATCGGCCCGGCCGCTGCGGTCGAACTGGCGGCGGCGGGTGAAAACGTCGACGGCCCCACCGCTGCCCGACTGGGTCTGGTCGATGCCTGCGTGCCAGCGGACCAGGCGATCGTCTCGGCCTGCCGACTCGCGGAAGTCGTAACCGCACAGCAGAGCCACATCGAACGGCGGCGGCAGCTGGCCGGACCGGCCCCGCTGGTCGCCGAAGAGAAGGACTTCCTGGAGGCGATGTCGGCCGCCGTGATCCTCGGCCGCAGCGGCGGCCATTATCCGGCGCCACTGGCCATCCTCGAAACCATCCTCGCAGGTTGCGGCACCACGGCC
>CAYSPN010000613.1:0-4094 GCA_964432895.1 uncultured Candidatus Kuenenia sp. | reverse complement strand
GACCTGTCGGTGAACACCGCGTTCCGCGGTGAGAGCGTCGACATCTACAACCCGCGTCTCCCGACGCCCGCGATCCAGAACATGCTCGGCACGAACTCCGTCTACGGCTTCAGCGGCGGACTCGTCCACGACACCCGCGACAGTCCGTTCCTGCCGACGCAGGGGCATCTGGCGACGTTCGAGTTCGAACAGGTGATCGGCACCTTCGTCTATCCGCGAGGCATCCTCGAGGGCAGGCAGTATTTCCTGCTCAACGAGCGGCCCGACGGCTCAGGCCGGCACGTGCTCTCGATCGGCTCGGTGCTGGGCATGTCGGGGCCCGACACCCCCGCCTACGACAACTTCTTTGCGGGTGGCTACAACACCCTCCGCGGGTTCACCTTCCGCGGGGCGAGTCCGAGGCAGATGGTCAACGGCGAGTCGCCCGTCAACGCCAATCAGGATGCCGCCATCATTGGCGGTCCCTTCGAGTGGCTCAACACCGTCGAATACATGTTCCCGATCACCGCCAACGACGCGCTCCGTGGCGTCGTCTTCACCGACTTCGGCACCGTCGAATCGAATGTGTCGATCAACAACATGCGGGTGGCGCCCGGCTTCGGCCTGCGGATCACACTGCCGGCGATGGGGCCCGCGCCGATTGCGCTCGACTTCGCTTTCCCGGTCGTCTACGCGCCGTACGACAGCAAACAGCTCTTCAGCTTCTTCGTGGGATTCGCGCGATAGCGGCGGATGCCGTTTGGAAACGCCGATCATGGCAGCCAGCTCTGCACAACCCGAGCGGATTCTCGTCGTCGGCAACGGCTTCCTCGGCGATACCGTGCTGGGAATCCCCTTCCTCCGCAACCTGCGACGGCGGTTTCCGGGGGCGGTCATCGACGTGCTGATCGAACCGGCCGCGGCAGCGGTGCTCGCCCACTGTCCCTACACGGACGAACTCATCGCCTGGCCGCGGCCTCCTCGTTCACAGCGGCTTCTGCCCAAGGCGATGCATGCTCTTCTCAGCCAGGCGGCGTGGCTGCGGTCGCGAGGGTATTCCCGGGCGTATCTCTTCAAGCGGTCGTTCTCCAGTGCCCTGCTCGTCCGGCTGGCCGGCATCCCCTGGCGGGTCGGCCATGGCGCGGAAGGACGGGGTTGGCTGTTGTCGAGGTCCGTGGACGCTCACCGCGGGCGGCATCAGACGGAGGCCTACCTCGATCTCCTGCGCGGCGACTCCATCGATGTCGACGATGGCCACAACGAAAACTGGGTTTCCGAACGGGATCGCGCCGCCCTCGACGGCCTCCTCGCACACGCGCCCGCCGGGCGGCCCCGGGTCTTCCTGGCGATGCGGTCGACCAATCCTGACAAGCACTGGCCGACAGACCGCTGGGCGGCTGTCATCGAGTGGCTGGTCGTCAAACGCGGCTGCGAGGTGTTTTTCTGCGGCGGTCCGGCGGATGTCGGCATGCACACCGAGGCGGTGAGCCTGCTCGACCCGCTCGTCGCCCGTCATGTCCATGATCACTCGGCCTCGGTGCCACTGCGGCACGTGGGCGGATTGCTTGCGCGGATGGATCTCTGCGTGGGCGTCGACAGCGGCCTGCCGCATATCGCCGCATCGCACGGCGTGCCGGTGGTCGCCCTCTTCGGGCCGACCGATCCCAAGCAATGGCATCCCTGGAAGACCGTCAGCGAGGTCGTGTGCGCGGCGGGGAATGCAACGCTTGGGAGATACTCGATGCGTGCCATCAGCGTCGAGCAGGTGCAGGCCGCGGCGGCGCGGCTGCTCGGGCCGCAGGCCACGCGGCAGCCGGCACCATGTCCGGAGCCAGTGCCAGCGTTTCAGCTCTGTGACGGTGTCGTGGCGTAGTGGGCGGCCGCGGCGGTTCCGGCGAGGAAGCCGCTCGCCCAGGCCCACTGGAAGTTGAAGCCGCCGATCCGGCCATCGACATCGAGCACCTCGCCAGCGAAATGCAGGCCCGGACAGATGCGGCTTTCCATCGTGTCGAGGCGGACCTCCGAGAGCGGCACGCCGCCGGCCGTGGCCTCGGCGAGCGTGAAGCCACGGTCCCCCGTGATCTCGAGCGGCGTGCCGGTGAGCAGCGTCACCAGTCGCTTCCTCGCCTCTCGGGGGAGGTCGCCGGTGGTCGGGGCGCCGGCGAGTTCGCAGAGCCGCCGCGCGAGCCGGTCGGGGAGACGATCGCGCAGGATCGCAAGAGTGCCGCGGCCTCGGGCTTCGAGCATCAGCGCATCGGCATCGCCGGCGGCAGTGCCGGGCAGCCAGTTGATCGACAGCCTGACGGGTGGTGTGCCGTCGGTTGCGGCGTCGTGCCTGGCGACGAGCCAATGGCGGCTGATGTCGAGCACCGCGGGTCCGGAGAGGCCGAAGTGTGTGCAGAGCGTGCTGCCGGTGCATGCCGTGAGCCGCTTGCCCGTGGCCGACGAGAGCACCAGCTCGGTCGGCAGTGTGAGCCCCGAGAACTCCGTGATCCAGTGGCCCGCCTGCAGCACGAGTGGCACAAGGGCCGGCACGATCGGAGAGGTCAGCGAGTGACCAAGCGACATCGCCAAGCGATGCCCGCCGCCATCGGAGCCCGACTTGGGCAACGATTTCCCGCCGGTGCAGAGGATCACGCGGGCCGCGCGGAGCGGACCCGCTGATGTCGTCACGAGAAAGCCATCGGCGTCGCGGACGATGGCTTCAACCCTCGCGGGATGGACGAGCTCGGCACCGGAGTGGGTGGCCTCGCGGACGAGGGCGTCGAGCACCGTCCGCGCCGAGTCGGTGACGGGAAAGAGCTTTCCTGTGTCTTCGCGTTTGAGTTCCACCCCTGCTGCCTTGAAGAAAGCGACCGTGTCGTCCGCCGTAAATCGCGCAAGCACCTTGCGGATCGCCGGTGGCGTGCTGCCGGCGAAGTCGGCGTCGGCCACCCGCCAGTGGGTGACGTTGCAGCGTCCGCCGCCGGCCACGAGGATTTTTGCGCCGAGCTTGCGGGCGCCATCCACGGCCACGATCGCCGGAGTCAGGCCCCGCTCCCGCGCCGTGCGGCCCGCCCATGCCGCCGCGAAGAGGCCGGCGGCCCCGGCGCCCACGATCGCAATGCCGACCCGCCGGACGGCTGCATCCGGTTGCCGGGCTGCCGGTGTGGGGGCGGGCGCCGGCTCACCGCCGAGGGGATGCGATGGCTGCAGGGGTTGGTTTTCGGGTGTCATGCGAGTTGGAAGCAGTTATCTGGACCCGGCGACTGCGGGCATCAACAATATCCTCTTGGCACAGGGGAAATTTCCATGCAGTCCACGATCGTCTGCCGAATCCAGGCCCTCGTCACGGTCGTGGTGTTGTCGGCCGCGACGCGTTCACCCGTCGTCGCCGCGGATTGGCCGCAGTGGGGGGGTGGGCAGTACCGCAACCTCGTCTCCCGTGAGGCAGGCCTGCCGGCGTCGTTTCATCCCGGTCGGAAGAAACGCGACCGGCTCGGATTCGATCCCGCCACCACGAAGAACGTCCGCTGGATGGTCCGCCTCGGCAGCGAAAACTATTCGTGCCCAGTCGTGGCCAATGGCCGCGTCTACATCGGCACCAACGACGAGGATCTCGACGACGAGCGGTTCGCGCCGACCCGTGGTGGCGTGCTCATGTGCCTCGACGAGAAGACCGGCGACCTGCTCTGGCGGCTGGTGGTGCCGCGGCTGGAGATCGACCGCTCGAAGGTGAGCGAGGATTTCGACGACATGAACCTCGGCATCTGTTCGACGGCGACCGTCGACGGCGACCGCGTCTATCTCGTCACCAATCGCTGCGAGGTGATCTGCCTCGACGTGGCCGGCATGGCCAACGGCAACGACGGCCCGTTCACCGCCGAGGCGAGCTTCTCGGTGCCCGAAGGCGCGGCGCCGGTGGAGCCGGGCGACCGCGACGCCGACATCCTCTGGCGGTTCGACATGATCCGCGACCTGCCGGTGTTTCCCCATGATGCCGCCAACTGCTCGATTCTCGTGGTGGGCGACCATCTCTACGTGGGCACGGCCAACGGCGTCTACGACGGCAAGGTCGTGCTGCCGACGGCGGCGTCGCTGATCGTGCTCGACAAGCGGTCGGGCAAGCTGCTCGC
>CAYSPN010000612.1:0-1673 GCA_964432895.1 uncultured Candidatus Kuenenia sp. | reverse complement strand
GGTCGCTCGGACCGGGGCCTCCACTGCCTGACGAATCCTTGTCACCCGCGACGGCTTGACCGTGCGGCCGGCCATCGCCTGTTCTGAGTACGCCGTCGGGCGGCAACGAGTTCGTCGTGGCCGTCGTTGCCCCGGACCCGTCGCACAACGGCGGACCGCCCGGACTGGCGACATACCGAGGCGTGGCAGCATAGGGGAACTTGGGACCGGCGGTCAAGTGCGGTACGTGCAGCATGTGTCACGGGGGCGCACTTTGCACTTTGCGTGGGGACGGGGTTTGTGTTATCAAAAGGGGGGTGAATTTGGGCCGTGGGACTCGGCCCGGTGAGAAGATGCGTAATGGAGGAAGTCAGGGATGGCAACAACCGAACAATTTCAGGAACGTTTACGGCTGGCGGTTCGCGAGGCGCTGCAGAAATGTTTGGCGGAAGGAGACCTGCCGGAGGCCCAGGAGGGCGAGGCACGCTTTACGACGATCGAGACTCTCGCCCTGGCAGCGGGCGATGCCATCAGCTTGGAAGTCTTCGAGCAGCAGTTGGCGGAAAGCGGCATGGGGCCGCCGCACTGTCCTCACTGTGGCTTCGAGGGACAGCGAATCAAGCAGCGGGAGCGCACGGTGCAAACGCGACGCGGCTTGGACGTGCCGTTGAGCGAGCAAGAGTGCTACTGCCCCGGTTGTCGCCGGGCTTTTTTTCCCTCGGTCCAAAGCGCTGGGGCTGGACGTGGACTATGATTACAGCCCGACGGCGTTGAAGAAGGTCGTGTATGCCGGCACGCAGGCGGCGAGTTTTCCACAAGGCTCGCGAGATCTAAAAGAGCTTGCCGAATTGGACGTTTCTCCCGAGCGCGTGCGTCGCGCGACGGAGCGGATTGGTGCCGAACGCGTGGCGGAGCGTGATGCCCAAGCCGCGGCCTACGAAGCCCTGCCGATCCCGGAGCGACGCAAGGTCCCCGCTGATCAACCGACGCCGGCGGTGGCGTGCGTACAAATGGATGGCGGCCGGCTGCAATTCTTCGACCGTGCGGAACCGCAACGGAACGAAGACGACACCTTCTGGCGCGAGATGAAAGTGGGCTGCTTGTGGAGTATGACCAGCCAAGTTTCCGCGGAAGACCCTTGTCCGCAGTTGCCGGCGTCGTTTGTGGATCCCGAGCGGATGCAGCGAATGGTACGGGAAATCAAGGGATTTTCGGGACCTGACTCCTCCACAGACGATGAGGAGGAGCCACGCCTCGACGAACGCCCCGGGCGTCCCCAACCGCTGGCCCGCAGCGTCGTCGGCTCGCGTCACGACGTGGATACGTTCGGCAAACTTCTGGTGAGCGAGGCGTACCAACGACACTTCGCGGGCGCCCCGCGCAAGGCGTTTGTCGCCGACGGCTCCGACGCCAACTGGGGCGTGTGGCGCCGGCACTTCTCCGACTATGTGCCGATCCTCGACTTCATTCACGCGCTGACGTATGTCTACGCCGCAGCCATGGCCGGTCACGCTTTGAAAGAAGGTTGGCAAGCGTATCGCCAGTGGGCTCAGTGGATCTGGAGCGGGCAAGTCGATCGCGTCATCGCCGCACTTGAACTCCGACAGCAAGAGTTGGGCGAACCCACCAAGGAAACTCCCACAACCGCGCCTTCCGTGATCGTCGCCAAGTCGTTGGGATACTTGCGAAACCAG
>CAYSPN010000611.1:0-4055 GCA_964432895.1 uncultured Candidatus Kuenenia sp. | reverse complement strand
GATCGATTGGCGGGGCCTGCGGTTCGAGGTTGAGCTGCTCGACATCGAGCAGCTCAACGAGCGGATGCTCGGCGGCGGCTTCGATGTCGGCAAGACGAGCTTTCACGCGGCCCTTCATCTGGTGGACGACCACGTCGTGCTGCCGAGCGGGTCGGCCCTGGGATTCGGCGTCGGGCCGTTGCTGCTGTCCGCCGCACCCGACAGCCGACCCGAAAGCGATGGTCAGCTTACGCTTTGCCCGGGCAGGCACACGACAGCAGCGCTGCTCTTCGCGTTCTTCCACCCCAACACGACGCGAGTCGAGCACGCCGTGTTTTCCGAGATCATGCCGAGGCTGGAGGCCAGGACAGCGGATTTCGGTGTGTGCATCCACGAGGGACGGTTCACCTGGCAGCAGCGAGGACTCGGCCTCGTCGAGGATCTCGGCACCCGCTGGGAGCGGGAGACGGGCTGCCCGCTGCCCCTCGGAGGCATCGTCGCCAGCAGTCGGCTGCCCGCCGAAACGATTCAAGCGGTTCAGCAGGTTATCCACGACTCCCTGCGGTTTGCGTTGGCCGATCGGCAGGCAGCGCTGCCCACGATGCGGAGGTATGCGCAGGAGTTCGACGACCACGTGCTGATGCAGCACGTCGATCTCTACGTCAACGAGTGGACGCTCGACCTCGGCGCCGAGGGGGCACGGGCCCTCGACGAGCTTTCGGTCCGGGCGGCATCGATCGGCCTGGGCACAGGCCGCCGGCTCCGCGTCTTTTCCTGACGAGCGACTGATCCGTGCGTATGGGTTTTGCCTCCGGAGAGGCTAGAATCCCCCGCATGACGAAACGGCTCTGGATCGAAACGGTCGGCTGCCAGATGAACGTGCTCGACAGCGAGCTCGTCGTCGCCGCCCTGCGCCGGCAGGGCTGGGAGATGGCCCGCACCACCGCCGAGGCCGATGCCGTCTTCTACAACACCTGCAGCGTTCGGCAGCACGCCGAGGACAAGATCTACTCCGCCCTCGGCCGCATCCGACTCGAAAAGCAGCAGCGGCCCGGGCTGGTCGTGGGCGTGCTCGGCTGCATGGCCCAGAAGGATCAAGAACTCGTCCGCAAGCGGGCGCCATGGGTCGATCTCGTCGTCGGTCCGGGACAGCTCCATCGCGTGCCGGGCCTCGTCGACGAGGTGCTCGCCGGAGGCGGCCCGCGGCTGGAAGTGAGCCTCGACCGCACCGGCGGCAGCCGTGAGGCGATCGCAGAGAGTTTTGAGAGCTACGACCCCGACCGCGATTCGCAGATGAGGCCCACGCCCTTTCAGGCGTTCATACGGACGCAGACCGGCTGCGATAAGTTCTGTGCGTTCTGCGTGGTGCCGCATGTCCGCGGCCCCGAGCAGGCCCGCGCGCCTGCGACGATCGTCGCCGAGGCGAGAAAGCTCGTCGCCGAGGGCTGCCGAGAGATCACGCTGATCGGCCAGACGGTCAACAGTTATCGCTGGAAGGATGGCGGCACGACGACGCGTCTCGCCGACCTGCTCGTGCTCCTCGATGCAATCGATGGTCTCGACCGGATCAAGTTCGTGACCAACTATCCGCGAGACATGACCAACGACCTGATCGCGGCCGTCCGCGACCTGCCGAAGGTGAGCCACTACCTGCACGTGCCGGCGCAGCACGGCTCCGACGCCGTGCTCACCCGGATGAAGCGAGGCTATTCGATCGGCGAATACATGGAGATGCTCGGCCGGCTGCGGGAGGCGATTCCGCACGCGGCCGTGACGAGCGACTTCATCGTCGGCTTCTGTGGCGAGACCGACGCCGAATTCCAGACCACGCTCGACCTCGTCCGCACCGCCGACTTCAAGAACAGCTTCATCTTCAAATACAGTCCGCGGCCCGGCACGAAGGCCTTCGACCGTCAGCCCGACGACGTGCCGGAAGCGGTGAAGAAGGAACGCAACCAGGCGCTGCTGGAGGCCCAGGCGGCCGTGAGCCTCGCCGGCAATCTGCGGTTCATCGGCACACGGCAGCAGGTGCTCGTGGAGGGGCTTTCGGTGCGCGAGGAACGGAGGCAGGGTGAACATCCCGCATCCCCGGATGGAATCGCTCAGCTCACGGGCCGAACGATGTGCGACCGGATCGTAGTCTTCGACGCGCCGCTCCGGCTGGTTGGGCGGCTCGTTGACGTCGACATCCAGGCGGCCGGCGCATGGTCGCTGGCCGGCGACGTCGCCGACGGGCTTGCCGATGCCGTACCACTGGAACATCTCTTTTCAGAAAGTGCCGCCGCGGCCTCTCCAACGCTCTACGACATCGATCTCACGAAAAGTGCTCTGACGACAAGCGATCATGGTCGGCCGTCACCGTTCGAGAAATCCGACACGACCCCGGCCGACACGACCGAAGGAGCCTAGCCGTGCCGCCGGACTTCCCCGGTTCGATCGCGGAGATGGAGCGACTCCTCGACGAGCCCACCGCCGCGGCGGAGTGGGGCCGCCGCGCGGGCCTTTCGGATCCGCAACTAGCCCACCGTTCGCTCTGCGGACTCGCCGCGCACGGCCTCACGCTCGATCTGCTCGCGTTTCTCAGCGGACGGCTGGCAGCACTGCTGCCGGAGGTGAGCGATCCCGATCGGGTGCTCATCGCGATCGAGCGGCTTATCGGCGCCGTCCGCAGCCCGCTCTCCACCGGCACGCTCTTCCAGCGTGATCCGCGGAGCCTGGAGATCCTGCTGAAGCTCTTCTCGGCCAGCCCATACCTCGCCGACATGGTGATCCTCGATCCGGAGTCATGGGAGCAGGTCCGCGTGGGCGAGGGACGGCCCGAGAGCCGCCAGAGCCTGACCGCAGCGTTGGCCGCGGAGACGGCCCTGCTCACCGAGCCCGACTGCGTGATGCGGGCGCTCCGCCGATTCAAACGACGCGAAACGCTCCGCATCGCCTACGGCGACATCGTCGGCGGGCAGCGGTTGGAGACGGTGGTGACGCAGATTTCTCATGTCGCCGACTGCGTGGTTCAGGCGGCGGTGGCGTCGGCCGTGTCGCGATTGGAGAAACTGCGGGGTATTCCCCGCGGACTGGCCGGAGAGCATGCCACCCTCGCGGTGATCGCGCTCGGGAAGCTCGGCGGCACCGAGCTGAACTACTCCAGCGACATCGACCTCGTGTTCGTCTATTCGGCCGAAGGCCGCGTTGAGGGGCCCAAGCCCTGTTCAAACGCCGAGTTCTTCGAACGCGTGGTGCAGGAAACGGTACGGCTGATCACGGAGCCGACCGACCTTGGCATCGCCTACCGCGTCGACCTGCGGCTGCGGCCCCACGGGGCGAATGGCCCGGCGACCATGTCGCAGGAGGCGATGCTGCAGTATTACGACCGCCACGGCCGCACCTGGGAGCGGCAGGCGTGGGTGAAGGCCCGGTGCATCGCCGGCGACATGGCACTGGGAGCGCGGGTGCTCGCCGAGATGGAGCCATGGATCTACCGCCGCTGGCTGACGCGAGCCGACATCAGTGGCATCAAAGCGCTGAAGCGGCGGATCGAACATCGGGCCGTCCGCGACGGAACGGATGATGCTGACATCAAGAGCGGCCGGGGAGGGATCCGCGACATCGAGTTCACGATTCAATTCCTCCAGCTCTTGAGCGGCGGTGATGCGCCACAACTCCGTACCGGCACGACGCTCGAAGCGATGCGGCGGCTCGTGGAGGCGGGCGGACTGACCGACCAGGAACGCGGCATTCTCGAACGCACCTACACGCTCCTGCGCTCTGTCGAACACCGGCTCCAGATCCTTTACGATCGCCAGACCCATGTCGTGCCGCGCGACCCGGCCGAATTTGTCAGGCTGGCGGTGCGCATGGGCTACGGCACGGGCGAGGTCGCCGCCGAACGGCTGCGGCATGAACTGGCCGAGGCGACGGACATGAACCGCCGCATCCTTGACCACCTTCTGCACGACGCCTTCCCTGAGGATACGGAGCCCGAGCCCGAGGTCGACCTGGTGCTCGACCCGTCGCCGCCGGAGGCATTCGTCCGCGAGGTGCTGTCGCGTCACGGCTTTCGTGACATTGCTGCCGCGCAT
>CAYSPN010000610.1:0-6610 GCA_964432895.1 uncultured Candidatus Kuenenia sp. | reverse complement strand
GACGATCAATCGGGCGATCGCCTCGATCGACACGACGATGTCGCAGCAGTTGGCCGCGATCATGCACAACGCCGACTTCCAGAAGCTGGAAGGCTCGTGGCGGGGCATGCATCACCTCGTGATGAATTCCGAGACCGGTGCTCAGCTCAAGATCCGCGTCATGAACATCTCGAAGAGGGAACTGTTCAAGGATCTCGACAAGGCCGTCGAGTTTGATCAGAGCCAGATCTTCAAGAAGATCTACGAGGCCGAGTTTGGCTCCCCGGGCGGCGAGCCCTACGGCGCCCTGATCGGTGACTACGAATTCTCGAACCACCCCGAAGACGTCGACCTGCTGGCGAAGATGTCGCAGATCTCCGCCGCTGGGTTCTGCCCGTTTGTCTCCGCCGCCTCGCCGAAGCTGCTCGGCATGGACAGCTTCTCCGAGCTGTCGAAGCCCCGCGATCTCGAGAAGATCTTCCTCGACGAGACCTACACGAAGTGGCGGAGCTTCCGCGATTCCGACGATTCGCGGTTCGTGGTGCTGACGATGCCTCGGACGCTCTCGCGGCTCCCCTACGGCAAGAACACGAAGGTGGTTGACGAGTTCGATTTCGAGGAGGTCGAACTCGACGAGAAGGGCGACGCCAAGCCGGTGCCCCACGATCACTACTCGTGGATGAACGCGTCGTACGTGCTGGGGGCGCGGCTCACCGATGCCTTCGCCAAGACCGGGTGGTGCACGGCGATCCGCGGCGCTGAAAACGGCGGCAAGGTTGAGGGTCTGCCGGCCCACGTCTTTACCTGCGACGATGGTGACAAGGCACTCAAGTGCCCCACCGAGATCGCGATCACCGACCGCCGGGAGGCGGAGCTGTCGAAGCTTGGTTTTCTGCCGCTGTGCCACTACAAGAACACCGACTACGCCGTCTTCTTCGGTGCCCAGACGACACAGAAGGCGAAGAAGTACGACCGGCCCGAAGCGACGGCAAATGCCGCCATCTCGGCACGGCTGCCGTACATCATGGCCAGTTCGCGGATCGCTCACTTCCTGAAAGTGATCGCACGCGACAAGATCGGCTCGTTCATGGAGCGGCAGGACTGCGAAGAGTGGCTGAAGCGTTGGATCGCCAACTACGTCTCGTCCGATCCGCATCCGTCCGAGGACGTCAAGGCCCGCTACCCGCTGGCTGAGGCCGAGATCAAGGTGCAAGAGATCCCGGGCGCTCCGGGCAGCTACAACGCCGTTGCCTGGCTGCGGCCGTGGCTGCAACTGGAAGAACTCACCACCAGCCTGCGGATGGTGGCGAAGATTCCGGCGGCAGCAAAGGGCGGTTGAGAGGCCGGTTCGTACGCTCCCTGTCATCGGATAGTCATCCGATGGTGCGGCGGCGGACCGCCGGCAGAGGTGAGCTTGAATGGCTTCCACATCGGCATCGGCGGTCGGGGCGCCTGCTGCGTTTCGTGAACCGGCTGGGCTGCAGCCCTTTTCGGCACCGCATTCGGGATTCATCCGTGATATCGCGGCCGCTGCGACGCATGATCGGGGCGTGGACGATCTGTTCCAGGCCCAGACTTCAGCGGAAGCACTGCGAGCGTGGGCAGCCCGCCGCGTGGGCGTTGGTGAGCGGCTGTCGCGGTCTGCGTTGCTCGTTCGTCTGGGCGAGGACATCGCGGCCATCGATGTGGCCCTCTCGCGGCAGCTCGACGCCATCCTGCACCACGCAAAGTTTCAGCAATTGGAATCGTCATGGCGGGGGCTGGCCTGGCTCGTCGGGCAGTCGCTCGATGCCAACGACGCAGCGGATGGCCGGTCGCGTGTCGAGGTGCGGATTCTCTCGGCGACAAAGCGGGAGCTGGCCCGCGACCGTTCGGATGCCGTCGAGTTTGATCGCTCGGCCATCTGGCGGAAGGTCTACGAGGAGGAGTTTGGCACTGCGGGCGGCACTCCTTACGGGCTGCTCGTGGCCGACTACCAGTTCAACCACCACCCCGACGACGTCAGTCTGCTGACGGGCCTGGCGGAGGTCTCCGCGGCGGCTTTCGCGCCGCTGCTCGTCAACCCCGCGGCTGAACTCTTGGGGCTCGACACGTTCCAGCGGCTTGATTCGCTGCCCGTCCCCGACACCTACCAGTCATCCCCCGACTTCGTGAAGTGGCGGGCGCTGCGCGACCGAGAGGAATCGCGGTTTGTCGGCCTGCCCCTGCCGCGGGTTTTGGGCCGACTGCCCTACGACGGCTGGATCGGCCGGCCGGATGGTGTGGCGGCAGACGAGCGATCGTGGGCGAAGCGAGGCTTCCGCTACCGCGAGGAGGCCGACCGGGCCGACGGCTCCGGGAGGCTCTGGAACGGTGCCATCTGGCCGCTGGCCGGCGTCGTGATCCGGGAGTTCGGCCGGTCGGGATGGTTTGCCGACATCCGGGGCGGCTCGCGGGGCCTGGAAGGGGGCGGTGTCGTGGAGGGCCTGCCCGTTGACGGCTTCACCGGTCTCGACCACGACGCAGCCACGCGGGGGCCTGTCGAGGTGTTCGTCACCGAACCGGTGCAGATGGATCTCGATCAGGCCGGCCTGATTCCCCTCTGCAGTTCCGGACCCGATGGCCGCGCGGTGTTCCATTCAAACGCCTCGCTCCATGCGTCGCAACGCTACGATTCGGCGATCGCGACGGCGAACGCGCGGATTTCGTCGATGCTGCAATATGTGCTCTGCGTATCGCGGTTCGCGCACTATCTGAAGGTGATCGCCCGGGACAAGGTGGGGGCGTTCACCGACGCGCCGACCTTCGAGCGATTCCTCTCCGAATGGGTGAACCAATACGTGACTCCCGATGATCAGGCGTCGGCCGAGACGCGGGCGAAGATGCCGCTGCGGGCGGCCCACGTCGAGGTCCGCGAGGAACCGGGCACCGCCGGAGCCTACCGCGTGGTCATGCGGCTCCAGCCCCACTTCCAACTCGATCGGCTCGATGCGACACTGAGGCTCGTCACTCTGGTGCGACGCGTCGACAAACGCTAGCGAACAAACGCTAGGAATCACATAAAGAGGAAACACGATGGAAACGGCTGGAGAACTCCTGTCGACGGGCAATCTGGACGAGGCGATCCAGGCCGCAACCGCGGATGTCAAGGCGAAGCCGAAGGATCTCGAAGCCCGCTGGCTGCTCGCCGAGCTGTTGATCCTCGCGGGCCAGCACGACCGGGCCGATGCGCAGTTCGACGCCATGATCGCGGTCGAGCCCCGCGCGGCGGTGTCGGCCATCCCGATCCGCCATCTGCTGCGGGCTGAGGCTGCGCGGCGGCAGTTCTACGACGAGGGCCGTGTGCCCGAGCTGCTCGACGGCGCCGATCAGCAGGTCCGCGACCGGCTCGAGGCGTTCGTGCTGCTCCGTGCGGGCAAGGCGGCCGAGGCGGGTCGGCTGGTCGAGCGGGCCGAAAAGGCCCGGCCGGCCCTCGCCGGAACACTCACGCTGGCCACGGAGAGCGAGCGAAAGTTCTCCGATTTTCGCGATCTCGACGACATCACGGCGGAAGTCTTCGAGGTGCTCACGCAGACCGGGAAGTATTACTGGATCGAGATGCGGCGGGTGGAGCTGATCGAATTCACGCCGCCGGAGCGGCCGCTCGATCTCATCTGGCGGCCTGCGCGAATGGTGGTGAAGGACGCGTTCGACGCGCAGGTGCACCTCCCCGCGGTCTACGGCACGATCACCGGCGCCGATGCCGCCTCGCGGCTCGGCCGGCGGACCGACTGGCTGGGCGGGGAAGAGGATGCCATCGTCGGGCTGGGCCGTCGGTCGTTCGTGGTCGATGGCGAGGAGGAGATCGACATGATGGCTCTTGGGTCGATCACGTTCGACATCTGATCGACTGGTGCCCGCGTCATTGCGGGCGAGAGTTCCATCAGGTGACCAGGAGGCGACACCATGTCTGTTTACAATGTGTACTGCTTGGGCACCGGCCACAGCAGCAACGAGGCCGAGCGGCTGCTGCCCGACATCTTTCGTTTGTATGACCGGAGCCCGGCCGATCGCAAGCAGTTGATGGAGGGACTGGGCACCACCGCCTTCGTGCAGTCCGTGATGGCTGCCAATAACGGCGAGGTGCCGCGGGCGATGGGGTTCCGGGGCGCAGCGTTCGGCAAGGGCTGGGGCAACGTGGTGATGCAGGTCATGGCGGGCCTGCAGGCAGCCCATGCCGCGCAGCTGATTTCCGTGGTCAACCTCGTCGGCCATAGTCGCGGTGCGGTCACCTGCCACATGATCGCCCACGCGATCGCCCATGTCATGCCGGGGGTGCGATGCAACATCTTCGCCATCGATCCGGTGCCTGGCGGCGTGTTTGACTTTAGTCCGTGGTGGGAACTGAGCGCCGCGGAGCGTGCGCAGTTGGGGCTGGATGGAAAGAGCCCCGAGTTTCTGCCGAACAACGTCGGTGCGCACTTTTCGATCCTCATGGAGAAGGACACGAACCCGTGCTTCGGCGTGCTGGGGCCGGGGAAGCTGCGGGGCGGAGACAACACGGTCTTCGGTTACCTGCCGATGTATGGCAAGCACGGCTGTTGCGTCAAAAGCGATCTCGTCAACGTGCCGGCCAGTAGGATCGCCCTGAGTATCCTGCTGGATCATCTCAAATCGTGGGACGTGTTCGTGGACGAGGCCAAGCGGCTGAGGCCACCACAGTATGCGGAGGCCTATGCGGAGGTCTATCTGAACGCGATCAACGACGGGGAAAATCCGAAGAGCGTGGCGAATTACAGCGGAAAGAAAGTGGCTGGATGTGTCCTGGGCTCGGTGCTCACGGGCGGGCTCGTGGGCTTGAGTAGTGGCTACTGGCGGAATCGAAGGGCGAGCGATATTCCCAACGACTTTCGGCAGAATCCGTATTACCTCAACACACATCACCGCGACATGTTTCTCGCCGATCAATCATGCCGCAACGTTGCGGACGCCATGAACCGATATGGGTTCATGTCGAGGACCGAATTCGATCGCTTTTCGAACGCTTTCCCGCGGAGCTACGAACTTCTCGTCAGGACGGGACTGGCACGATCGCTGCAGGACTCCGCGACAATGACGGCTGAGGACAGCACCATCTTTGCCCTCGGCGGAGGAGCGAACATCAAAAGGCTGGAGATCCGGCCCTCGACGCCGGATATGCGGGCGCTGGCGAACCAACTTGGCACCCAGTTGGCGATCGCGGCCACAGAGCCGGCGAACGCCTCCATTGCCATGGGCGCGGGGGGAATCTTCTCGCCCGAGGCATGGACGCAGGCCACGTATGTCCGCTTCGGGTCACGTGGGGATCAGGTGGCGGTGATCGACCAGCTGCTGCCCGAATATCACCGCTATGGTCGCGCTAGAAATGCGGGTGCCGCGTTGAGGATTGCCTGCTGGATCGGCGAGCAGGCGGAGGAGCACCTTCGCACAAAGCGACGCAGCGACCGGCGGAAGGGGATGGTACAGCTGGCAATGCAGGTGCTGGCCACCCTGCAGTAGGAGCCCGCGGTCCGTCGTTTTGTGTTAGTGGCCGGGAGACGCGACGCCGAGCGTCACGATCCCCTGCCGCACGAGTTCCGGAAGCACCGTCGTGAAGAAGCCGTCGCAGATGGCGCCGACGGCCTTCGCCCGTTCGGTCGGTTCGGTGATCGGCCGGCCCGTGGTGTGTTCCCGCAGATGTTTTTCCGTGCGGACGAGCCGGTCGGCGATCCGCGCCTCCAGGCCCTCGCTGCCGCCCGTCATCAGTTCATCGAGGATGACGGCATGCAGGTCGCCGATCTCGTGCCCCGCGACGGTCCGCAGGCTCGCGAGGCCGACCTGTTCGTTGACGATGTCCTCCCGCGTGAGCGCCCGGCGATTGAACTCGAGCGGCACGGCCAGCGCTGCGGCCGCGATCATCTCGACCGGCGGAATCGGATCGATTACCGGGCCGCCGTCGACGCGAAACAGCCCCATCGCCACGCCCGCGTCCACCGCCTCGACCAACGCCTCGGGGGTGAATGCCGCCAGCTGCGGCTCATCGAGCAGCATGGGGAGCGACCAGCTCGAGTTTCCCATCACCTCGAGCATCCGGTCGTGCGGCGGTCCGGCGATCCCGGCCGACACGCCGCCGTAGGTGACAGTATGTGGCAGTGACGCCTGTGGCGATGCGATGCGGAAAAAGAGATCGGCCGCCGCATCGGCCCGCTGCCGCGGCGTCCAAGCCTCCCGGGGCCGCTGGGAAAAAAGGTCCCAGCGAAACATTGCGTTGGCGTGGTGGTCCTTGAGCGTCTCGAGTGTCGCGATGTCGGCTCCTTGGAACTGTGCGGCAAACTGCGGCTTCGCGCAGAGCTCCCAGTGGTTGTGGTGATACGGGAGGCGGCCCGCGTGCCCGAGGCCGATCCCGCCAAACATCGCGAGCACGTCGGCCACGTGAAACACCGTCCAGTGTTCGTTGAGGTATTCGTGGGCGACATAGTGCAGGTCGGCCTGCATGAGCCGGTCGACGAGCTGCGCCGCCAGCGGCTGGTCGTGGAAGATGGGAATGTCGGCCTTCCGCATTTCGGCGACGATCGCCAGTGCCTGGCGGACGCGGGCGATGCTGTCGCCCTGGGCCTGTCCGGCAAAATGTCGCAGCAGCGTGCGAACCGGGAGC
>CAYSPN010000609.1:0-7018 GCA_964432895.1 uncultured Candidatus Kuenenia sp. | reverse complement strand
TCTCGCATGACCGCAGCGTCGCGGCCTACGGCAGTTTGATCTCCGCATCAACGCTCGTGCGTCGGGCGCCGCCGGGCAGCGAGAGCAGTTCGTCCATCTCCCGCCAGTGGTTCGCGTAGACCCCGCGAGGCGTGGTGCCGCGCTTCACGGCGACGCTCGCCGCCTTGCCCACCACCTCCCCCATCATGCCGCAGGTCTTCATCACGCGGACGGTGCCGAGCGCCTCGTGCGTGACCGACACGCAGCGGCCCGCCATGAAGAGGTTCTCGACGTCCTTCGAGTAGAAGCAGCGGTAGGGCACCGGATAGCCGTAGGCCCGATCAACCCGGCGATCGTGGACGGCGATCGAGATGAACGGATTGTCGGGATACTTCGTCGCATACTGTTTTTTGGGATAGTGCAAGTCGATCGACCAGGTGGAGGGCACGCAGCCGTCGGGGAACTCCCTCTTCGTCACGATGTCGTCCTGCGTGAGCACGACGTCGCCGAGAATCCGCCGGCTCTCCCGCGGGCCGCCCACGTAGGCCACCCACGTCAGGACGGCGTGCGTGTGGTTCGCGGCGCCGTCACCGTTTTTCATCGCATTGAAGGCACCGTAGACCGCCCGCAGGTTCCAGTCTCGGATGCCTTCGGCGTCGGCCAGCGGGTCTTTGTCGAAGCCGCTCTCCCAGAACCACTGGCCATGGTGGTCTTTGGGGTAGGGGAAATCGTCCATCGCGAGCGGCAGGGCCCAGGGCGTCTGCGGAAACGACTGTGGGCTTTCCAGTTCGTCCCAGGCCCACATGTTGCTCATGCCCATGCGCCCCTTGGGCTCCATGACGGTCTCGGCACCGGCGAGGGAGCCGATCGTCGCGTGGCCGGTCGCGTCGCAGAAGAATGTTCCGGTGAACCGCAGTTCGCGGCCCGTCTTCGCGTCGAGACAGGTGACGCTTGTGATCGAGTTGCCCTCTTTTTGTACGGCGAAGGCGTGCGTGTTGAGGAAGAGGTCGATGTTCGGCTCGTCTCGGATTATTTTTTCCTTCTTCTCGTCGCCAAACTCCTCGTATGTGCCCGGGCTCTTCTTCGCGTGGTCGCAGAACTCCTCGATGATCTCGCCGATCCGGGGATACTTGCCGCGGCGAATCAGCCCCATCGCCCACACGCGGACCTCGCTCGAGCCGTTGCCGCCGAGGACACCGCGGTCCTGGATGAGGGCGACCTTGAGCCCCATGCGGGCAGCGGAGAGTGCCGCACCCATTCCCGCATAGCCGCCGCCGACTACGACGAGATCGTAGGGCCCCTTCGCGATCGACTCTGCGGGCAGTCCGAGCGTCGTTCGCCGCCAGTCGGCGAGGATCGCGGAATCGTTTGGCGGCGGGGTGTCCTCGGTCGTGAACATGATGCAGTCGCAGCGGCCGTCGAAGCCGGTGAGATCGTGGAGTGCGACGGTCGCCTCGCCCGCGGGCAGCGCGACGGAGCCCCCTTCCTGCCAGCCCCACACGGTGCCGCTGGTGCCGAACGTCTCTGTGAGCGGTTTTCCATTCACGAGCAGTTGGTATTTTCCGGGCGTGCCAGGCGCGTTCCACCGCGCCACCCAATCCTTCGTGCGCACGAACACCCGGTAGGTGCCTGCTGCGGGAATGGGCACCTTCGTGGTGGCGTCGGCGACGGGCTTCCCGAGGCCGTGGGCGATGAGATACGGCGACCCCATCTCGCGGATGAATTGCGTGTCGAGGCTCCAGCCGCCGGGTTCGGCAAAACTCTCGGCCTCCACGAGGACTGTGGCTGCATGCAGCAGGCCGCCGCTACAGAAGAGTGTTATTCCAGAGACCACCATCGAGAGCATGCGGTTCATCGGTTTACTCCTATGCGGGCCTTTCTCCGTCGATCGCACGACCGACGAGTCTCGTCCGGCTGGGGGCTGCGTTCATCAGTTCCACCACGATTGTGCCTTGACTGCTTCCGGGCAAGCGACTCGTGATAGTCGAGAAGCGATGCGAATTTAAGGATCGTGAAATGCCCCATCAAGCCCGTCGTCGTCATCGATGGTGGCGAGCCTGGGCAGCGGCTCGATCCGGGAGGTCTGCAGGACCCAGCCGGGTTCTTGAAGGCGGCCGGCGTGGAGAGCCATGGGATACACACGGGCGGCACCCTCACTCGATGCGGCGTGAGAAGGGCGCGGCCGGGAGACCGTCGGCGTTGAGCAGCCAGCCGGTCGGGTAAGCCCGCCAGGCATACCGCACGAACGCGGGGCGAGAAATCGTCGGAGCATGCAGCGACACGCGATTGCCCTCGACGATGTCGACAGAGACCGCAGCGACGAACCGACCGTCCATGCCCGCCAGTTCGAAGGCCTGCAGGGGATCGCCCCCCAAGGTCAGCATGCCCCCAGTATGTGAGAAATCCAGATCCACGCCGGCTGGTTTCACGGCGGCGCGCACGAACGATGGTCCGCTGTCCTCCACGGTCTCTCCATAGACGCGGTGACGGGCCAGCCGCGCGAGTCGCTCGCCGACTTCCCGCTTTCGAAGCGGATGGATGTCCGTGCGGTCGCCCAGGTCGATCGTGATGGCCTGACCGGTCGCCGGCGCCGAGAGGGTGGCGGAGAGTGCCTCGCGCAGCATGATCCAGTCGTCATGAGTCGTCGTCGGCGGCATCGCGTCGAGCCCCGGCAACTGCACCCAGAAGAACGGCGCTTCCGGCGCTTCGAAATCGCGACGCCATTGCCGAATGAGACTGACAAAAAGCTTTTCATATTCGTCGGCACGGCGGGCATTGCTCTCCCCCTGATACCAGAGGAATCCGCGGATGGCGGTGGGAAGCAGCGGCGCGATCATGCCGTTGAACAGCGCCGACGGCTCCTGCTGATGGTTTGGTCCGATGGGCGGGCTTGGTTTCTTGCGTGCCTGCCCGCCGACCGCCGAGTCGGCCCGCCAGCGCTCGATCGCCGCTTCGTAACGGGCCAAAGCGGCCGGATGGCGGGCCATAACCTCCGCCCAGCGGTCGGAGACGACCTTGAACTCCGGCTCCGAAGCCAGCGTCTCAACGCTCATCCAGGCCTCGACCGAACTGTTGCCGTGGGAGCAGTTGATCAGCCCGATGGGGACGTGCTGCGACTGCCACAACTCACGGGCGAAATGAAAACCCACGGCACTGAAATCGCCCGCCGTCGCGGGCGAACAGACCGCCCAGTCAGCGGGCGCGTCATCCTGCCGTGTCGTCCGCGGATGGCGTGAAATCTTGAGCTGGCGAATCTGCGGGAATTCGGCGTCCGCGATGTCGGCCTTTCCGGTGGCTGCGAATCGTAGCCGCCACTCCATGTTTGACTGACCCGCGCACAGCCACACCTCGCCCACGAGCACGTCGCGCACGAGCACGCGATTGGTTCCCTCAGCCGCGAGTTCCAGTGGTGTCATGCTGGCCGGTCGCGCCGGCAGCGTCACTCGCCAGTGGCCGTTGGCTGCGGTGGTCGTCTCCACGGGAGCAGCGTCCCCAAGCGTCACTCGCACTCGCTCGCCCGGATCGGCCCAGCCCCAGACGGGCAGCGGCTTGTCGCGTTGCAGCACGGCATGGTCCTTGAAGGGCGTGCCCAAGCGGACGTCGGCATGCGCGACGTTGGCGGTGGCGATCAGCGCGAGAGCCGGCACCCACAAATGCCCTAGCATCGTCGAGAGTAACTTCATGACAGGTCTTTTTGTCGGAGACTCGGAGACCGGAACGCGACTCCGTCGCTCGTAAGACTAGCCCCCATCCTATCGATCGCCAACGACGCAGTCCGTCGTTTCTTCGGGCATCAGGCGACGGAGAGGTTCGAGCTCCCGGCTCCGGCGGTGGTTGGCCCCCGCGCATCTGGCGTGAACACGCAGACACATGACGCATTCGCAACGTGGCCGGCTGCGACGGTTTGATGTATGATTAGTCCTTGCGCGGGGGTCGCTGCGTAACGCAGCGGAACTCGTCTGACCGTGTCTTGCAAGCTTGGGAGAAACGCATGAAACAAGGGGATGTTGGCCCGGGTCAAGCGACGTCTCGACGCGTCGGGTCCGCGGGGTTTACGCTGGTGGAACTCCTCGTTGTGATCGCCATTATTGGGACGTTGGTGGGTCTGCTCCTGCCGGCCGTCCAGACGGCGAGAGAAGCCGCGAGACGATCGTCGTGTAGTAACAAACTGCGTCAACTCGGGGTCGGTCTGCACAACTACGAGTCGGGCCAGAGGCGGTTTCCCTCTGGAGTAATGCTGCTCAAGAAGGGCCTTGCCTGCAATCTGTCGGATGCCACCACCCAAGACATGGGTGCGCCCTGGAGCGTCCTGATCCTTCCCCAGATCGAAGGGCTCGATCGCTACCAGGCCTATACCAACATCCAGGCCAAGTTCTGCGGCCGACAGATGTCTCTCAGCATGGGCGGGAATGCCGACGCCCAGTTTCGCCCCAACCCGCAGTTCCAGTGCCCGAGCGATCCCAACTCGACCGCATCCATCTTCAACACCAACTACCATGCTTGCATGGGTGGGGGCGTTCCTGCCGATGCGGCCTGCTCCAACACGTTCGAGCGATACTTCTTCAAGAACGGCATCTTCTATGCCGAATCGGCCATCCGGATCAAGGACATCACGGACGGCACGAGCAAGGTGTTTCTCCTTGGGGAGACCAAGTACGCGAGGCATCCCTCAGGTGGCTTGGGGAACTCGCTGTCGTGGGATTCGACGTTCAATTCAGGCAGCGGTGCTGAGCCCAGCGGCCACACGGCCGCGGTCAATGCGATCAACTCGTCAACGCACGACCCCGCGAAGAGCACGGCGTGGGGGGTCTTCACGAACACGTTCGGCAGCAATCACCCGGGGGGCTGCCACTTCGCGATGGCGGATGCGTCGGTCCGGTTCCTGAGCGAGAACATGGCGCTGGACGTCTACAGGCGTCTCGGCGAGCGCGACAGCGGAGAGGGAAAGGTCCTTGAATAGCCTCTCGCGAACGTACCGCGGGCCCTGGACTGTCGCGGTGGCTTGTGTCGCCATGGTCGCGTTCGCGCCGGTCGGATGCACGCGACGAGCCGGGCCCATGCGACACACGGTCAGTGGAACGGTGACGTTCCGCGGCCAGCCGGTTCCGGCCGGAACCATCGCCTTCGAGCCGGACGCCCGGCAGGGGAACCGAGGTCCAGCGGGCTATGCCGACATCGTCGACGGTCGCTTTCGCACGCACTTGGGCGCCATCGGCGGTCCGCATCTGGTGCGGATCAACGGCGCCAGCGGTCCTGCCGTCGAAGAGACGAAGGAGACGACTCTGTTCTGCGAATACACGACGATCTGCGAACTGCCCAAAGCCGCAGCCACGCTCCATTTCGAAGTGCCAGCCGTCGTTCCGTCGTCGCGCCGTTAGCCACCTCAGGAGCGCGGCCTGAAACGCGTCGAACCCGGGGTGCGCATCGGCCATCAGCGTGCCGACAACGCTCGGCCACTCCTCGCAGGCGACGTGGAAATTCCGGTCGACCTCCGGTCTGGATGCGTCGCCTTCGACCATTGCCCCGGGCCGTCGCCATGCTCCGCTCGCTTTCCCGGCAACGCCGGTGGGACGGCCATATCGGCGAAAGCTCGCGCCCTGGAGCCCAGACCTCACGAAGCAGTGAGGAACCGTGACGTTGGTTTCACCCGGGGCCAGCCGGGTTGTCAGCCATGCAGCGCCGCCTGTTGGACAGGCCGAGCGAGCGGCCCTGTTCGTCCCTGTTCGTGGCAGACAAAACAAAAAACGGAGAGGGCGGGATTCGAACCCGCGGTCCAGCTTTTGACCGGACACGTCTTTAGCAAAGACGCGCATTCGACCGCTCTGCCACCTCTCCAAACACCTGCAAAAACCAGCATGGACTGGGATCATGCCGGGAGGTCTATTCTGGACCCCATCCGCCGGTCACGCAAGGAGGCTTCACGCGTCATGAGGATCACGAGGATTCCGGCCCTGCCGGTGTTGGCCGCCATCGTCGCCGGCGTGGCTGCGGAAGCCGCGAGGTCAGCCGTTTTCGGTGCCGAACTGATGACCGCGGCCCGCTCGAGCATTCGGGCGGAAGAGGCCAAACGGCACGTCTCTGCTCTCGCCGATGACGCCCTCGAAGGCCGCGAAGGGGGGAGCCGCGGCGGTCGGGCCGCCGGCAGCTATATCGTCAGCCACCTCGAAAAAATCGGGTTCGAACCCGCCGGCGACAACGGCAGCTACTACCAGCAGTTTGGCGGCATGCGGAACATCCTCGCGCTTGCCCGCGGCAGCGACCCGACCGTTGCCAACGAACTGGTCGTCGTCGGCGCCCACTACGACCACGTGGGCTACGGGAATTCCGGCAACAGCTACGGCCCCTTCGGCTTCGTCCACAATGGGGCCGACGACAACGCGTCCGGCGTGGCCGGACTGATCGAAGTGGCCGAGGCGATGCAACACCTGCCGGGCCGGCCGCGGCGGCCCATCCTGTTCGCCTTCTGGGACGGCGAGGAAAAGGGGCTCCTCGGCTCCTATCATTTCGTGCGTGTGCGGCCGGCGCTGCTCGCCACGATGTCGGTTGTCTTTTCCGTGAACCTCGACATGATCGGCCGGCTCCGCGGCGAACGGCTCGAGGTGTTCGGAGCCCGCACTGCCGAGGGGCTGCGTACCGCGGTCGTGCAGTCAAACAACCGTCCAGGAGCCCAGCCTCTCGAACTCGCCTTCGACTGGGCCATCGACGAAGACTCCGACCACTATCCGTTTATCGCGGCCAATATTCCCACGGTCATGTTTCACACGGGTCTGCACGACCAATACCATCGACCCAGCGACGACGTGCAGCTCATCAACTTCGACGGCATCGAGCCGGTGGCCAGACTCACGCTCGACTTTGTAAACGCACTGGCCAACGATCCGGGGCCTGCCCGGCAGTTTCGCTCGCAGTCACGCAGCGAAACGGATGCCACGAAGCGGGCCCTCGAATCGCCGGCGGTGAGCCAGGGGACTCCCGCACAAAGCCAGGGGACTCCCGCACAAAGCCAGGGGACTCCCGCACAAAGCCAGGGGACTCCCGC
>CAYSPN010000608.1:0-2635 GCA_964432895.1 uncultured Candidatus Kuenenia sp. | reverse complement strand
CTGCCTCTCGTAATCGGGATCTCCCGTCACCACGTAGGTGCGGGCCAGACGAGTGAGTTCGTCGGAACTGTGACGCAATTCGCTGGCCAATCGCAGCGACTCATGCCGGTTGGCATGGCTGTGGTTCAAGTCCCGCTGGTTCAGGAACGTCAGCCACGACAAGACCATCAGGCCAATGACAGGGCCGAGCGACGTGAGCAGGAGGCGCTGGGTTGTGTTCATGGGGTCGGAAGCGCGAGAAGACGGCCAATGTAATCAGTGTAGTTCCGATTTTTTGACAGCCGCGGGAAGGGGTCACAACCCGCACAACCGCTGCGACCCAACACGCCCCAACCCAGCCCGGCCGGGCCTCAGCCGCGGCTTATTTCTGGAGATAGGCCAGCGGGGCGGTGTGGTGGCCGATCACCATCCACTTCCCGTTTTCGCCCGACGACACGCTAGCAAGTGCCTTTCAAAGCAGCACGCTCCGCGCCCTTGCGGGGCTACGCCCCTCGGCGGGCGTCGCACTCAGGACGCGGTGGCGGTTTCGATTCACTGCCGACGGCCCCTAGCCCTTCGACGCTGGGAATGCCTACTGATACACTTCCCGCTCGTCCCCTCTTGTCAGCCCCATCGAGCGGCTCGCGCATGCGTTGTATCGCCCGGCTACCACTGTCGCTGGCATTGTGCCTGTGCATCCCGGTTTCATCCGCGTTGGCCGCGGGACCGCTCCCTCCGCCGCTGCTCGCCGCGACTGTCACTGCCGATGATCTCGTCCCAAAGCCGTTCGGCGACGGATTTCCCAACCTCGATGGCTGGGCGACCGGCACGTGGTGGCAGTCTCAGGGAACCGAGGGGCCGACACCACAGCGCCGGAACCCGCGCGGCCAGAAGGCCAAGCCGTTCGACCTTGACGTGTCCCGCAGCGACGTCATCGCGTTCGCACTCTACACCGTGACGGTGCGGCCAGAGGCAGGCGACACGCTGAAGCTTTCCGCGCAGCTCTTTCCCCTGAAGCCGGGAGAACCCCGCGAGGCCCGCCTCGAGATCAAGCGCGGCGAAGCCTGGGTCGAGGCCGCCCGCGCAGGGGTTCACTACCCCGGATGGGATGTCAACTTCCGCGTCGAGGGCTGGGACTCCTCGCGCGACTGGCCCTACAGGGTTCGGCATGGCGAAGAAGCCGTGTTCGAGGGGCTTGTCCGCCGCGACCCGGGAGACAAGCCCGAGATCACGGTCGCCGTGATGTCGTGCAACTCGTCGAGCACGCCCGGCCCGCGCGAGGAACTCGTGCAGAGCCTGCGGCAGGCCGATCCTGACCTGCTCTTCTTTGCCGGCGACCAGACCTACCGCCACACGCAGCACACGGTCGGCTGGATCGAGTTCGGCCTCCAGTTTCGCGACGTGATTCGCGACCGCCCCACGGTCACGATTCCCGACGATCACGACGTCGGCCAGCCCAATCTCTGGGGCGCCGGCGGCAAGAAGGCCAAGCGGCAGGACGGCTCGGACGGCGGATACGTGTACCCGGCCGACTACGTGAACATGGTGCAGCGGCAGCAGACCTGGCACCTGCCCGACCCGGTCGATCCCGCGCCGATCGCACAGGGCATCGGCGTGTTCTTCACGCGGCTCGTGGTCGGCGGCCTCGACTGCGCGATCCTCGAGGACCGGAAGTTCAAGACCGGTCCTTACGGCGCGATCACGGAGATGGGGCCGCGCCCCGACCACATCACCGACCCGACCTACGACCGTGCGAGCATCGACAGGCCAGAACTCGAACTGCTGGGCAGTCGTCAGCTCGCCTGGCTCGAAGGCTGGAGCCGCGACTGGCAGGGCATCCGCGCCAAGACAGCCCTGTCGGCGACGGCATTCGCCGGTGCCGTCCACCTCCACGGCAAGACCGACAACCGGCTTCTTGCCGACCTCGACTGCAACGGGTGGCCGCAGAGCGGCCGCAACGCGGCACTGAAGATCCTCGCGGCAGCGCACGCGACGCACCTCTGCGGCGACCAGCACCTGGCCGTGGTCTTGAAGCACGGAATCGACAAGCACGGGGATGGGCCCTGGTCGTTCACCACGCCGGCGCTCGTCAACACGATCTACGGCCGCTGGTGGCATCCGCCGGAGGAGATGCCGGGTGCCAATCCGGTGCCCGGGAGCCCACTCCCCTGGACGGGCGACTACGAGGACGGCCTCGGTAACAGGATCTCGGTCGTGGCCTACGCAAATCCCGAGGACACCGGCGACGAACGAAAGCGGGGCGATGGCTACGGCCTCGCGCGGTTCGACTTCGCGAAGACGGCGATCACGTTTGAATGCTGGCCACGGTTCCCGATCATCGGCGTCGATGGAAAAGCGAAGCAGTATCCGGGCTGGCCGGTGACAACGCCACTGGAGCGGCCGTCTGCTCAATGAGCGTCTGCGGTCCCATCACCCCACCCCGTCGAGTAATTCCCCATGATTCGCCTCGCCCTGTCTCATGTCTCTCTGGCCCTGTGCCTGTTCCTCCCGTTCGCAGCCGTGACCGCCGCGGCGCCGCCGGCACGGCCGAACGTGCTGTTCATCATCGCCGACGACGCCTCCTGCCACTTCGGCGCCTACGGCTGTTCCTGGGCGAAGACTCCCAACATCGACGCCCTCGCCGCGAACGGCATCG
>CAYSPN010000607.1:0-6007 GCA_964432895.1 uncultured Candidatus Kuenenia sp. | reverse complement strand
CGGGTCGGAAGCGGGATGCCATGGGGAGCCTGCTCGCGGCGACGAGCGGCATGCCGACGGTCGTGTCTCTGCAATCGCCGCGATTTCCCGCGGGCGCGCTCCAGCGACGATTTTATTGGGAACTCCTGCTCGAACCCCATGAGCACGCCATCGGGCATCCGGGCGGGTGGACGTCGCAGCAGCGGTGGGGATGGGGACCGCTCGGCCTGCACCGGAGTCCGGTCGTGTCGCGCGACGTGCTGGCAGCGTGGCTGAACTCCAGCTGCAGCCCTGCCCAGCGGGCTTCCATCCCGCTGGGGAGTCCTGGCGACATGTCTCCGCCGGAGCGACTGACCGTGGATGTGCCAGGAGCGGGTTCGCGTGTCGTCTTCTCCGGGGTGGGTCCGCCCGGCATGGGCCGCATCTGGGTGGTGCCGACGTGGCTCCTGGTGCTGGCGGCATCTGGCCCCGTGCTCGCTATGGGCTTGCTGGGTGTCTACCTGCCGTGGCTGCTGACGGTGCCCGTGGTGCTCTGCCTGGCTGTGATCGCCAGCCTCGCGGCTGCGGCGTTTCCGGAATTGGCTCCGCTCGTGGTGCAGGCAGCCGTGCCCGGGGCAGCCTTAGCCGCCCTGGCCGCCTCGCTGCGATTCGTGTTCGACAAGCGATCTCCCACGCCGTCGCCGACGCGGGGGCCGGCCGCGGTCGTCTCGGCGAGTTCGCTGACGCAGGTCGCACCGCAGCCTTCGCTGATCATCAATCCCGCGTCGACTTCTCAGCCTGAAGGGGCGACCGCCGTCGGCCGGAACCAGCCATGACCCCCTCGCCAGCCTCGCCAGCCAGGCTCGTCTTCCCGCCCGGACCGTGGCCGCCGCGTACCGGGTGGTTGAGTGTGGTCGTGTCGCTGATCGCGTGCCTGGGCATCGCATTGGCGACGAGCCTCGCGGAGGAGCCGCTCGCCCCTCGGGCGGCAGATCGCGATGCGGAGCAGCATCCGATCGAGTTCACGCGGGTGCATGTGCCCGTCGGCAGACTGTCGGATATCCAACTGGGAACGGCGCGGTATGTGCCGATGTCGGCCCGCGAGTTCGAGGAAGGGATCGCCAGGCTCTCGGCCGGCGGTCAGAACGATCGGCGTGAGGCCGTGGAACCGGCCCTGCAGCCTCTGGCCGATGCCGCCCGCTATCGTATCTCGCGTGCCGACGACGGCAGCCTCGAAGGCAGCGTGTCATTCGATATCGGCGGGTTTACCGAATCGTCGGGCGGGAAGCGGCTGACGCGGTTCGACGTCGCCCGCGAGATGCCGCTCGGCAACCTCGAGGTGCGATCGGGATCGATGCGCACAGGGGCGGGCATGGGCGAGGCCGTTGTCTTTGGCCGTCGCGACGGCACGCTTGCCGTGGCCACCCCTGACGCCGGCACCTACACCTTCGACTTCCGATGCGCTGCGGTGCCTGGGGCGGACGCCACGCCGCGGTTTTTGCTCTCGCTTGTGCCGTCGCTCGCGTCGTCGATCACGCTGCAACTTCCTCCAGGCATGCAGCCCGTGGTCGGCGGCGATCTGCGGGCCCGGCAGAAGGACACTGCCCCGCAGGAAGTGCAGGAAGTGTCGACCGAACCTTTTATCCGGCAGAGGGAGGCGACGGTCGTCTGGCAGATCGATACCGGCCCACGCCAGAGCCTGGAACTGTCGCTTGTCGCGGACGATGCGCCGCCCTCGATGCTCTCCCTGTGGACGGCAGTGGGCATTCACGGACGGCAGGCATTGCTGCATGTGCATGTGCGGCCGATGAACCCATGGATGCACGAAAAGCTCCGCATCGAGAAAGATGCTGGGGTGATGGTGACGCAGGTGGCCGTGGGCGGCCCGGAAGACGCGGAAGACGAGGCATCGTGGACTGTGGTCGACGGGGGCACCGCAGTGGTGATCGATCTGCCTCCCCGACGCATCGGAGGCCTTGCGCCCCTCCTGATCCAGGCCGTGGCGCCGGTCGGCGACCACGCGGCGCCGCTGCCGATGCTGCGGCCGCCGGCCGAGGTATGGGCTGGCGGTGGCATCGCCGTGCAGATCGCGCCGTCGCTGACGCTGTCGTCCATCGAACTCTCGCAGTGCCTGGTCGTTCCTCCCGAGGTGGCCTCGCGGTGGCCGCTGCCTGCCACGGCGGCAGCGGGGGCCACCGACGACGCATCGCTCCACAGCGGTCAAGAACGGGGCGGTCACGAACACGCTGGGGAAGCGCAGGGAGGAGCAGCCCCGGGCGTCTGGCCGTCCCGGCTGTTCATCGAGGAACAGACGGCAGGAGCGACCGTGACACTCTCGTTGCTGCCGCGCATCGCTGACTTGGATGTCATGCGGGTCACCACAGTCGACCTCTCGCCGGTGGTGGTGGTGGGCCGCGCGGCATGCGATGTGCGAGTGCGACGTGGCGAGGCATTCGACCTGACGGCCCGCATCACGCCCGGTTGGTTCATTGATTCTGTCGAGGCCATCGCGCTCCCCACACCGGCTGAACTGGCCGATGCGCCACGCCGTCGCAACACGGATGAGCCCGCTGCGGCGTTGGACTGGAAGGTGCTGCGAGACACGCGTGGCGATGTGCTGCGGATCGGCTTGATTGCTGCCGTGACGCCCGCCCGTGGTCTCGGGCTGCGGATCACTGGGCATCGGGCCGGCATCGCGCTGGGGGAGGAATTTTCCACGGCAGAGCTCGACATGGTTCGTCTCGACGGCGAGTCGGATCGGTCGGCGCTCATCGACCTGCGTACCAGTCCCGAGACGACCGTGGAGTTCACGCACGAACACGCATCCGCGCAGGACCGGCCCACGCCGGTCGATCCGACGCAGGCCGATTTCCACGCCGTGGGGCCGGACGGACGGCTGGCGGTGCTGATGGAGGAGGGGGCTGCGCGAGCGCGGATGTGGACCGGCTTTCGCGCTGGGTCGCGGGCCGCGCGACTCGTGCGCCGCCGGCCGCCCCTCGATGCGCGAACCCAGGTGCGGCTGACGGTCCGTGATGACCGGCTTACCGAGGCGGTGACGTTCGAGTGCCATCCTGCTGCTTCCGACCTCGATTCGATCGTGGTGCAATTTTCAGAGCCGGTGGACGACCCGCTGGAGTGGTCGCTTCTGCCGCCGGCCGTCGGCACCGTCTCGGCGCGGCGGCTCGAGGCATCCGACAGGCGAACCGGCCCCGGGGGCGGTGGACCGGGCGGAGGCGAGCGATGGCTCGTTGAAGTGAATCCGCCGGCCCGTGAGGCCGTGACGATCCGGGCCGCCCGCACGATTCCTTTTACGCGAGACACGCCGGTGCTGCTGGCCTGGGTGGACGGCGCCACCTCGTCCCTGGGCCACTGCATCGTGCGGAATGTTGGTCGCGTCGCGCCCGTGGTGGTCAACCGGCGACTCAGCGAAGTGCCCCCCGAATCCGCTGCGGCCGAGGCTGGCTCGGTCACTGTGGCGGAGTTTTCTTTCGATCCGACGACCGCCTTCGACCCCGCTGAGTCGGCTGCGGCGGAACTGGCGCCGGGCGGCGTTGAAGGACGCGCGTGGGTGTGGCGGGAGATCACGACGTCATGGTCCCACGCCTCCGGCGCGACCGAATATGAGACGCTCTTCGACATCGACAATCGGGGCCGCACCAGCCTGTTGCTCAGTCTTCCTGCCGACCGTCGCGTGCAGGGGATCCTGCTCGATGGCATGCGGTTGCCACTGGGAGAACGCGCGGCCGCGGGGGGGCAGGTGCCGATCGAGATGCCAGCCGGCAGGCCGCTTGTGACCCTGCTGGTGCGGACGATCACCGATGGCGAGAGTGTTGGCAGCCGGCTCGGTGGCGGGCGGTGGTCTGCCTGGCGTGTCGATGCGGCCGCGGTGAAACTCGACATTCCAGTGCTGCGGCGGGAGTGGCGGCTGCTGGTGCCACCAGAGCTGGAGATTGCCCTGGTGGGAGGCTCGAACCGTATCGTCGGGGATGCGGGAAGCCGCGATTGGGTCGAGAGGTTGTTTGCGGTCCGTACCAAATACCAGCCAGCCGCTGCCGTCAACCAGTCGACAAGTGAAGACTCCCTGGGATTTCGCAGATTCCTGCTCGTGCCGGCCGGCAATGCCGATGCCGATGCCGGTGTCGTGCTGGTTCACGCCCGCGTGTTGTCAGCCGCGGCCGTGCTCGCTGGTCTGACGGCTGGCTTTGGCACCCTGCTGGTGGCACGCGCGAGCCTGCGCCGGGCCGTTCTCATCTGCCTGCTCGCCGGCGTTGCCGCGCTCTGGATCGTCGCGCCCTTCGACGGCATCGCCAGAGCAGCCTGGTGGGCGACCCTGACCGCGTCGGTGCTGGCCGCGTCTGGGTGGCTCCCGAGGCGGCGGGTTGGCAGCGCGGCAACAGACGGCGAGTGGGGGCGGGGCTCCGTGGCCGTGCTGCTCGTCGGCTTGAGCCTGGCGATCACACCGAGCGTGGCCGCCGAAGACGGCGGTGCCGCCACCGCTAAGCCATCCTCCGCCGCCGCCACCACCGCCGCCACCGCGCCGTTGCAGGTCTTCATCACGCCGATCGACGGAGGCCAGGAGACCGACCGCCGGCGAGAAGCCACGGTGCTCGTGCCCGAAGAACTGTTTCGCACGCTTGTTCGAGGCGAGGACGACGGTGCTGCGGCGGCGTTGCGGGTGTTGGCGGTGCGCGCGACCGCGACGGTGTTGCCAGCGGGCGATGGGCCATGGACATCATGGCGTGTGGAGGTTGATGTCGATGCCGATGCGGGGGGCGTTCTGCTGCTCGATCAGTCAACCAGTGGCGCACGGTTCCGTCCGGGCACACTGCGGGTCGATGGCGCGGTGGCCACAGCGAGGCTGGAGGGCGAAGACAGCCTGCTCCGGGTCGTCATTCCGGATGCGGGCCGGCACGCGTTCACCGTGGATGTCGAGGCGGCCGGCCGGCGAAGCGGGGATGTGGAAACGGCGACGATTGCAGTTCCTCTGGCTCCAGTGGCGTCGCTGCAGGTGCTGCCGTCGGCGGCTGCGGCTGGCGTGGTCTGTGAACGGGCGGCGATGTCGGGCGTTTTTACGAC
Organism: uncultured Candidatus Kuenenia sp.; assembly: GCA_964432895.1. GTDB lineage: Bacteria > Planctomycetota > Planctomycetia > Pirellulales > UBA1268 > CAMCQY01. The sequence continues at coordinate 973 of CAYSPN010000607.1, read as the reverse complement.
AGCATCGCGCCGCACGAATGACTCCTCCGGCGACAGCTTCGATGTGTCGCGTTCGACGCAGCTGCGGCTGGCCCGGTCTGCGGTGGCAGGCGTGGCGCTGGCCTCACTGCCGCCGACAGCCGTCAGTCGCAACGATATTTTCTGGAATCTCGACGAGTGTCGGCTGACGGGTGTCTATCAGATCGAGGCTGGCGATACGATCGTGCGATCGTGCGTGGTGAGGGCGGATGCCGGACTCGAGTGGATCGCGCCGTCCGGGCAACAGGGAGAGCCGTCATCAGATGATGGTGACTCCGCCGATGGCGTGTCGATCCGTCCGTTGGGCGGCCATCGGTTTCTCGTGGAGCGGCAGCGGCCGGATCGGGGTCCGTTTCGGTTTGAAGTGCCCTTCCGGATGCCGCTAGCCGATGCCGTCGGAGTCTTTGACGTTCCGGAGGCGTGGGTGGAGGATGCGCTCGTGGACACGAGGAGCGTGCGGTTCGTGGCGAGCCCCAGCCTTGCCGTGCGGATCGACCTGCCCCCTGGGCTCACGCACACCGATACTCCGGAGGGCGAAGCATCGTTCGACACGAGATTCTGGCGGGGCGAGGTGTCGCGGGCCATTGCCGTCGATGCCGTGGCCGGCGTCGTCCCGTCCGCGGTATCGGCCGTAGACGCCACTCCCGCACCGCGGCCGCGGCTGACCTCCGAGCGTCGCCGTCAGGAGATCCGCGGCTCACAGCGTGAGGCGGTCGTGTTTGGCGAGGAACAGGTGCGGATCCACCTCGATGCGAGGCTCGATGCCAGTTCAACGGCACTCGTCACGATCCCCCTGAATGTGCCGTCTGGATGCGTCATCGATAGCGTCGAACTGTTCGAGGACGATGTTCTCCATCCCGAGACCGCGGAACGCGGTGCCATCGATCTGCGCTGGACTCGCTCCACGGACACCAGCGTGGCCGTGGTCGTCCAACGGCCAAGGGCCGGCCGCTTC